>JAILFA010000117.1 GCA_024687125.1 Lachnospiraceae bacterium | reverse complement strand
CGGAATGGATCCCTCTGCAGGAAGCGATCGGGATTTTTTCCAGGCATGAATCCTATGCTGATGTAAGTGAAGAAAAAAGAGGTTCCTATCAGCGGGAATACACAGCGCTTCAGGAGTATATGGAGCTTGGCCCGGAAAGTCGCGTGCGCCGGATCTATGAACGATTTCCCGGGGTAAGCTGTGCATACAGGGATGCGGCCGGAAGAGAGACTCTGCAATTCGACGGCGCAGCTGATAAAGAAAACGGTATTCCGGTGGATGGGAGTACGGTTTTTCCTGCGTGCTCCATATCAAAGTTTGTTACTGCAATGATCGTGATGAAACTTCAGGAACAGGATCTGGTGAATATCGACGAACCTGTCAACCTCTATCTTCATCAGTGGAAGCTGCCTGCGGCAGGCGGAAAAGAAAGTGACGCGACGATCAGATCGATCCTCAGCCACACCGCCGGGATCATCGATGGGGAAGACTCGTTTTACGGACTTCGCCGCGGCGATTCTGTGATCAGTCTGTCAGATATTCTGGAGGGCAGAACAGCATATAATGACCGGCGGGTCATGACTGAAAAACAGCCCGGAACGGCATTTGAATACAGTGATGCCGGTTACTGCGTGCTGCAAAGGATGATCGAGGAGGTCATGCACTGCAGCTTTGAAGAAGCAGCTGAGAAAACAGTCTTTGCCCCGCTTCGTCTGAAGAAGACCTTTTTTGCTTCGCTGCGGAATCTTGAACATCGGGAAAAAGACCGCAGCATGGCCGCGGGATATGATCATGAAGGATCCCTGATCCCGGGTAAGTATCCGCAGATTCCGGATCTCGCGGCTTCAGGTTTGTGGAGCACGCCGGGTGAACTGATGATGCTCGCAACAGAATTTATTCAGGCGATAAATGGCAGGAGTACATTTTTACGCAGGGAATCAGCACAGGAAATGATCCGGCCGACAGGGGGCTTTCCGTGGGTGGGCCTTGGACTGTTCCTGCGCAGCGATGACACGCTGGTAGTACAGGGCTGGGGAGAGAACGGACAAAGCATGCTGAAAATGAATTCCGTGACGGGAGAGGTTTCTGTTGTGATGACAAACCAGGATCCCGGAGTAGACCAGACAGAGTCCGGACTGGAAAAACTTGCGGAAAGAATATGATCAAACATCCAATACCGCCGATATATGATGAGAATTCGGAAATCCTGATACTTGGGAGCTTCCCTTCGGTGAAATCGAGGGAGGAGGGATTCTTTTACGGTCATCCGCAGAACCGTTTCTGGAAGGTTGTATCTGCAGTGTACGGGGAGGATACGCCGCGTACTGTCCCGGAAAAGAAGGTGTTTCTTCTGCGTGATCATATTGCGCTGTGGGATGTGATAGGTTCCTGTGATATCGAGGGTTCAGCAGATTCCAGCATCAGAAATGTATCAGCGAATGATCTGCGCGTGATCCTGGATCATGCTGATATCCGGCAGATCTATGTAAACGGTCAGACCGCTTATAAATATTATCAGAAGTATTCCGAGAAAGAAACCGGCCGATCTGCGATCTGCCTTCCGTCCACCAGCCCGGCGAATGCCGCATGGTCCATAGAACGTCTGACGATCGCCTGGAGCTGCATTAAGGAATAAACAAACTTGTGATCATCATAACGGTCCTGTGCGTCCTGGTATTGATGGTCGTACTTTTCATCGTATGGGTTCTGCTGAGCACTGGGAAGATCAGGACCTATTCGGAACCTGACAGCCTGTCCGAAAAGCTTGTAATGGATATCAACGGAGCCCCGAACGGAAAAGATCGGATATGTCAGGGACATGAAGATGTACCGCACGGCACCCCTTGCCGAAGAACTTGATGGCTTCCATCGCCTGTATGAAAGGGGTACAGTCCTCCGTGAACTGGGACGACCCGGATATTCGGCTTCTGATACACGAATCAAACGTATACCAGGTATTGACATCAAATATGTAACGTGTTACATTAATTGCGAATAAATGTAACACGTTACATATTTTTATCAGATCGGAGGGAAGCGGATGGATTATGACAAAGAGATGAATATGGACAAGGTGGTATTTGGGGATATGCCGCCGCAGGCATTTCTCCTGGGACTGCTCAGTGCATTTGACAACAGATATCAGGCCGCAGCGGACGCGTTTTTCAGGGAGATCACCTGGAAACAGTTTTTTGCTGTCATCTGCATCAACCTCTGCAAAGAGGCTCCGACCATAAACGAACTGTCCGATGTCATGGGCAGTTCTCATCAGAATGTGAAGCAGATCTTATTAAAGCTTGAGAAAAAAGGCTTTGTTTCAACTGTTCCTGATGAAAAAGACAGGCGAAAACAGCGCATTTCTGTCACAGATAAATGCAGGGCGTTTCTGGAACAGAACGACAATAACGGGCAGCAGAGTCAGTACATCATCGGACGCATCTTTGCGGGGATCGATGAAAAGAGCCTGCAGACAACCATACAGACGATCATGAAAATGGAAAGGAATCTGAGCGAATTATGAAAACACTGATCATTTATACATCACAGACCGGATTTACAAAAAGATACGCGGAGTGGCTGGCGGAGAAGATGGAGGGAGATCTGCTTGATTTTAAGGCTGCCCAGAAGAAACCCGCTGCGTTTTTTGATGATTATGATGCGATCTGCTATGGCGGATGGGCCATGGCGGGGAGTCTTGTAAAAGCGAAGTGGTTCCTGGGAAAAGCTGCCGGCTGGAAGGGTAAGCGTCTTGCAATGTTCTGTGTGGGCGGCAGCCCGAATGACAATCCGGACGTGGATACTTTTCTTCAGAATGCGCTCACAGAGGAACAGAAGCAATACATGAGCGTGTTCTACTGCCAGGGCGGTTTCAACTACGAAAAGATGAAGGCGCCGTCAAGGATCGCAATGAAGATGTTTGTGTCTGCCCTTAAGAATAAGAAAAACGCGACAGAAAAGGAAAGGGTCATGGCCGAGAAGATGGCCTCATCCTACGATATCTCTGACATTAAATTCATTGAGCCGATCGTATCTTATCTTGGAGAAAAAGACAATGAAAAAGCCGTTTAAAGCTCTGCTTTCAATCGTGATCATTTTTGCGGTGCTCATAATATCAGTGGCTTTGATAGTCATCAACAGGATGAGCAGTCAGATCAAGGCGTTTGACAGATCGGGGATTGATGTCAGCCGGGTCGAGGATGGTATATATCACGGTCATAGCGAGACGGACCTCATCAAGGTGGAAGTCCGAGTAAACGTATCAGATGGGATGATCCGGGATATTGAAATCCTAAAGCATGAGTGCGGCAAGGGACACCCTGCAGATGTTATAGTCAAGGATATGGTAAAGAGAAATGATATCGAGGTAGATGCGGTTTCAGGTGCAACGATGTCCAGCGAGGTGATAAAGGAAGCCGTCAGGAATGCTCTGAGAACGGAACTGTAGATTGCGGCATAATAGTACTACGGAGGTGTTATCTCTTTATTGTCACTTCGCTCAATGAAGACTACAATTATAACCGTATAACAAGATACGTGAGTATTGCCGTTCATGGCGGCGCGATCCCGGTTGTGATCCTCACGAAATCTGACCTTTGTACAAACACAGGAAGATATATAAGCGAGGTGGAGCAGATTTCCGATAAGGTGCGGGTGCATGCCATATCGGCCCGTTATGGGATCGGGCTTGATGAACTTAAGGAGTATATGACACCCGGAGTGACCATCTGCCTGATGGGGTCATCCGGTACAGGCAAATCAACACTGATCAACACTTTGGCGGGAGAAGAAGTTTTAAAGACATCCGCTGTCAGAGAAGGTGATGACAAAGGAAGACATACCACTACATTCCGCAAGATGATAGAACTTCCGGGTCAGGTTACGATCATCGATACTCCCGGCATGCGCGAAATTGGTATGGCGGACGTGCAGGACGGGATCGATGAGACGTTTTCGGATATCCTGGAGCTGGAGAGCAGATGCAGATTCAGAAACTGCAGGCATGAAACGGAACCGGGCTGTGCGGTCAAGGCAGCTATCGCAAGCGGCGAATTATCCGCGGAAAGATATGAACTCTACAAAAATCTGGGCAGGGAAAATACAAATAACCATGCCAGGAAAAAAGAGATATCCAAGTGGGCCAAAGCATATAAAAAGTTCAATAAGGAGATGGTCTGATGAGAAAAGAATTATTGGCTGTATTCAGCGGGTTTCCGGAGCATCATTTTCCTGAAGAGATAGCAAAACGGCTTCGCGCAGAACTGACTGTGCGAAAGAGTATCGTTTTCATCACCGCCTGCCCGCTTGCGTATGCGCAGAATGACGATGACTGCAACGGCATGTATGAAATGTTCGCGGAACAGGGCCTGCCGTTTGAGGAGCACTGCGTGATCGATCAGCGCATGGAACCTTCCGAGGCAAAAACGCTTGTAGAAAACGCCGACTGCATATTTCTGATGGGCGGCGGAGTCTGTGAGGAACAGCTTGACCTGATCAGGGAGAAGGACTGCTATGAGGCGCTGCTTGACTGCCGCGCAGCTGTTTTCGGTGTGAGCGCGGGATCCATGAACATGGCACGCAGTACGGTGGATTTCTTTGAATCCATGGAGGCTTTCCCAGGGCTGGGGCTGACGAACATTACCGTGAGCTGCCATCATGACCCGGATGATACATGGCGGTACGAACAGACATTAAAAATGTCAGAGACGCGCACGATTTATGCCATGGAGGACAGAAGCGCTTTCTTTATCAAAAGGGGAAAGATCGATATCGTTGGAACGATCTACCGTGCAGAGAACAGAGAGCTGCGCCCGATCACGGAAGACGATATACATGAACTGGAGCAGGATGAGTTTCGCAGAGTATTTGATACGATCCCGGATCAGTTCGACAGATATCGTCCCAGGTACAGTGAAGAACTGTTTGCCTTTTTAAATGATCAGGTCGGAACAGGCCCCGGAAAGAGTGTGTTGGAGATCGGTCCGGGAACGGGACAGGCAACAGATCCCGTGCTCCGGACCTGATGCGAATACCATGCGATCGAACTGGGCGGGCATCTGTATCGTAAAATGAAAGAAAAGTATGGAAAGCTGCCCAATTTCGATATCGTGAATGATGACTTCATCACCCATGATTTCGGTGATATGAAGTTTGATATGATCTATTCGGCGGCCACGATCCAGTGGATCCCGGAAGAGATCGCGTATGCAAAGACCTTTGACCTTTTGAAACCGGGCGGAACGCTCGCGATGATGATGACTTCATCTGAATACAGGTCGGATAACGAGGCTTTGTATGAGAAGATCCAGGCGCTTTACGACAAATACTATAAGCCGGATATTCCGTATACACATGGGGGATTCAACTATACTGCCGCGCCGGAATATGGGTATTCGGATGTAGAAAAGTATGAATTCAAAGGGCGGCGGGTGTTCACTGCGGACGAATATGTCCGGTTTTCCGGAACACACTGTGACCATATCGTGATCCCCGACCCCATCCGAACGGAGTTCTTTGAGAAACTGAAAAGCACGGTACTGGAAGCCGGAGACAGGGTCGTGTTCAACGATACCTATGTTTTGTATCTCGCGAAGAAGCCATAAATACAGAACAGGAGAAAACAGCAGTGTTAGAAAGAATGGACGATTTTTTTACCGCCCGTGTGGAAGGTTACGATGAACACATGAGACAGTATGTCGAAGAAGATTCGGCGTTTTACGCCTTTACGGCTTCGCTGCTCCCGATGACAGAAAATGCAGCGGTTCTCGATCTGGGCTGCGGAACGGGCCTGGAGCTGGAAGCGTTTTTTGATCTGAATCCGGCGGCAAAGGTTACGGGGATCGATCTTACCGAGGCCATGCTGAATGCACTGAAAGATAAGCTGCCCGATAAAGACATCACGACCGTCTGCGGTTCTTACTTTGATGTACCGTTCGGTGAAGAAGCCTTCCATGCTGCAGTTTCGGTGGAATCACTGCATCACTTTTCTGAAGAGGAAAAGCTCCCGCTGTATACAAAGCTTTGGAAAGCACTAAAACCGGGAGGCTGTTTTGTGCTGACGGATTTTTTCGCTGATACGGATGATCAGGAAGCATATTTCCGCCGGGAACTGATACGGCTCAGAAAAGAGCAGGATCTGGCCGACGGTGTTTTCTACCATTATGATACGCCCATGACGGTGGATCATGAAAAGAAACTGCTACTGTCCGCGGGCTTTTCAAATGTCGAAGAACTCGGCAGCTGGGGTTCGACCCATACACTCAGGGCTGAAAAATGAGAGTAGAGCTTAGAGCAATAACAGAGGAAAACTTCATTGACGCTTTTCATCTGAAGCTGGCTGCAGGTCAGGAGAACTTCGTGTCCCATCCGATCCGGAGTCTGGCGCAGGCCTATGTATACAGAGACCAGTGCCAGCCGTTCGGAATCTATGCAGAAGGGACCATGGTCGGGTATGTCATGGTGATCTATGACTATGATGTCCCCGAGTATGATATCTGGCATATGATGATCGATGAGTCGATGCAGGGCCGAGGATACGGCAGAGAGGCACTGAAGCAGGTGATCGATTATATAAGGACGAAGCCTTTTGGAGATTCGGACAGGATCGTCCTGACCTGTAACAAAAACAATCCCATAGCCGGAAAACTGTATGAGAGCATGGGCTTTTCTGCTACCGGTGTAGAAGACGATGACGAAATAGAAATGGTTATGAGTATTCATTAAACTCTACTCTCCGTAGGTTTCATTATCGGAAAAAGTGATCTATGATCTGCCTGGGAGGTGAGAAGACTTATGAATCAATATGTTACAGGCACGATCATTAGGGAACTGCGGGAAAAGAACAGAATGACACAGCTCCAGTTGGCGGATAAGCTTGGAGTGAGTGACAAGACGGTCTCGAAATGGGAAACCGCAAAAGGCTATCCGGATATTACCCTGCTGGAACCGATCGCGGAGGCGTTCAGGATCTCAGTTACAGAACTGATATCGGGCAATACCGTTCATAATGCGAACGTATCCGCAAATATGCTGAAGTCGAAGTTTTATATCTGCCCGGTCTGTGGTAATGTGATACACAGCATGGGTGAAGCGGCGATCCATTGTCACGGCATCCAGCTTATGCCTTTGGAGGCAGAACCGACAGATGAGCGTCACATGATCTTCATCGAGCGTGTGGAGGACGAGTATTATGTGCGGATCGATCATAACATGTCGAAGGAGCATTATATTTCGTTCGTGGCGGCAGTTTCCTCCGATGCTGTGCAGATGGTGAAGCTCTATCCGGAAGGGGGCGCTGAAGCGCGGTTTAAGATCAGGGGAGTCAGAAGGATCTTCTTTTACTGCAACCGTGACGGCCTGTTTTCGATCGATCCCGTAAAGGGCGTTGATGACAGGGAAAGCGGATATGACGATTCACAGGAAAGAAGAGAACTAGAGAAGGCTGCAGATATACTGATAAAATAGGAAAGACGGAAAGAGAAATGAGCGTAAAAGAAGGATCGGACGACCGATCCTTCTTTTTTTACGATAAGGCTGTCGGGCTGATTGAAGTGCATTTTTTCCTATCCTGTCTTGACAGCAGTACATCTTTATATATAATAGCTGTTATATAACGATAATTATATAATAGGAGAATGATCATGGCACCAAAAGTAAAGGTTACAAAAAAGATGGTTGCGGATGCCTCGTTTGCGGTGATCCGGACGAGCGGGCATGAGAATCTCAATGCCAGAACCATTTCGGAATATCTGGGATGCTCGACGCAGCCGGTACTGTACAGCTTCCGGACGGTGGATGAGATCCGGGAAGCTGCCTATGAGATCGCGGACAACTACCACACGGAGTTCATCATGCCAAAGGATACGGACGAGAATCCGATGCTGGCACTGGGGCTCAACTACGTGCGGTTCGGTCAGGAAGAAAAGAACCTGTTCCGCTTTCTCTTCCAGACGGATAAGTTTGGCGGAAAGGATGTGGCAGTCCTCATGTCTGATCCGGGACTTTCGGGGATCCTGGAGATCATGGCGGCGGGCCTCAAGGTGGATACAGAGCAGGCAAGGGAGATGTTCCTGACATTTTTCTGTGTGGCCCACGGCATGGCGAGCCTGCTTGCCAATAATTCCATGGAATATGATGAAGGTCAGTGCAGGAAGATGCTGGAGACGGTTTTTCATGGAATGACGGCATCCGGGAAAGGAGCGCGGCATGTTTAAACTGTATGAGAAGAAAGAAATCCTGTTCGCGGTGCTTTGGATCGTGGCGTACTGCGTCATTTTAGGAACGATAAGAGGGAATTTCGGGGATGACAGTATTTACATGCTGCTGGCGCTGATCGTTTTTACGGCGGGCATCGCGGCGTTTGTTAAAGTAAATCATTTGGAACAGAAATACGGTCTTGCCGGATGGCCGAAGGATATGAAAAGGTATCTGTCCTTCCTGCCGGTGTGGATCCTGGCGACGGGCAACATCTGGGACGGCTTCGCTCCTTCGTATCAGGGCGCCTCACTGGTGTACGCTGTACTTTCCATGATCCTTGTCGGCTTTGTGGAAGAAATGCTCTTCCGGGGATTTCTTTTCAGAGCGATGCTGGGCAAGGATAAGACCATCGTGGCGATCATCGTTTCCGCCGTGACATTCGGGATCGGTCATATCGTGAATCTGTTTGCCGGACAGGCGAGTTTTGAAACCGTGATGCAGATCATTTTTGCCGTCAGCTGGGGCTTTATCCTGACGATGGTCTGCTATAAGAGCGGAAGCATCATCCCGTGCATCATCGCACATTCCATGATCGACGCATTGTCCCTGTTCGGCGCGGATAATGAACTGGCTGACTGGATCTATATCGGAGTGACGATCGTGACTGCAATCGTATACTGTTTCTACCTGAGCAGACTGCGTTCATCCGGAAGTACAGTGACTGAATGATCTACATGTAAGCCCCTGCCTGAACGCGCCACATGCCGGCATATTTGCCGCCGCGGGCCAGGAGCTCGTCGTGCGTGCCTTCTTCGACCACCTGTCCGTTCTCCAGCATAATGATGCGGTCAGCGATCCGGGTGGTTGACAGGCGGTGTGAGATGAAGATCACGGTCTTGTCCCTGGTCGCCGTGAGCATCGCGTGGTTGAGCTGATACTCCGCAATGGGATCGAGCGCACTGGAAGGCTCGTCAAGGATCATGAGTCCCGCATTCTGATAAAACACTCTGGAAATGGCGAGCTTCTGTGATTCGCCTCCGGACAGGTTGATGCCGTCATCGCGCGTTTCGGTCGTGAGATATCTTTCGATGCCGCTTTCCATGCTGTCAATGCGTTTCAAAAGGCCGCTGTCGGAGAGGGCTTCACGGATCTTTCCCTCCTCGCCGCCCTTGATCGTGTCCATGACAACATTTTCCGCGACCGTTCCGGCGAAGATCCTGAAATCCTGGAACACGACGCCGATGGAACGTCTGAATTTTTCTACATCATAGGATTTGATATTCCTGCCGCACATCTCGATACTTCCGCGATCAGGATCGTAGAGCCTCATGAGGAGCTTTACGAGCGTGGTCTTTCCGGCACCGTTGTATCCGACCAGCGCGATCTTTTCTCCGGGCCTGATATCGATATTGATGTTCTTCAGAAGATCATTTCCCGTTTTCTGATAGGAAAAGGCGAGGTCGTTGATATGCACATCCTTGGCACGTGAATCCGGCACCAGGTTTTCCTCCGAGACGATCGCTGACTCGTATTCCAGGAATCCTCGAATTCTGTGGATATAGAGGCTTGATTCGCAGGCAAAGGGATAGGTGTCCGTGAAGACCCGCAGGCCCCGCTTCATACGCCCGAAGGAGTTATACAGGATCGCTACACTCGAAAAGGAGAGCGTCCCCCAAACGGTCGCTTTGAGTACCAGGTAGCCGATGTAGATCACATCGCAGAAAAAATCGTTGCCGATGTAATTGGCGATGAAACTGAACAGGAAATGCTTTTTCGCGTTCTTTTTCTCGACGGCGATGATCTCTTCGTTTGCCGCATCGAATTCCCGGTAAAGGCTGTCGCTCACACCCGGATTGAGACGCATTTCCTTAGCACAGTCCGGGAGGTAGAAAACTCTCTTCACATACTCGCGCTTTCTTTCGTGCGGGTTTCTTGATATCCGGATCTGATAGGAGAGCCTGTTGTAGGCCTGCATAAAGACAAAGGTCAGCACGAAGGAGCAGACAGCAAACAGGATGGAGATCCCGTCCTTTCTCAGGAAATAGATCCCTGTGGTGATAAAGGTGGCAAGGCCCGCGAATACATTGGAGAGGAACTGTATGCACCGTTCGATCTGCTTGTCCACTTCGGCGATGGCAAGGACCATTTCGTTGTAATAGTCCGGGTTGTCATAGCATGCAAGATCCAGATCCTTTGCTTTGTCGTAGAGCATGAGCTTGATCTTCCGGCGCACCTTGGGGCCCTCTTTCTCCCGGACATAATCTCCGACCCACACCGTAAACACCATGCCGATGGAAATGCAGACAAACAGGAGGATGATCACTGCCGCGACCCTTTCGAACGGGTAGTGGAACTCGGCAGCCTCCAGCACGTATCCGATGCCGACGGTGTGCTCGAAGAAAATGGAGACCTGGTTTCTCACGGCATCGAGCACGGGAAAGATCACGAACGCGGGCGACGCGGACAGGCACAGCCTGATCAGAAACAGGTTGTTGGAGAGGACTTCCCGGAAGGGCTGTTTGTTTGCTTTTTTCTCTGCGCCGCTCATACCGCAGTCTCCTCTGTGTCCTCGATCGCGAGGTAGTTGTTGGCCTGGCGGCGGTACATTTTTGCGTAGCTTCCGTTCAGCTTCATGAGTTCATCATGCGAGCCCTCCTCGATGATCTGCCCCTTCTCGAGCATGAACACCTTGTCGCAGTGCTTGACGCTGGAGAGTCTGTGGGAGATGAAGAGGAGCGTATGCTCTTTTCCTTCTTTGGCGATGTTATTGAACAGCTCATATTCGGCGATGGGGTCAAGCGCACTGGAGGGCTCGTCGAAGATCTTGACGGGAGCGGGTCGGGCAAAGGTCCTTGACACGGCCAGCTTCTGGCTCTCACCGCCGGAAAAGACCGCGCCGTTTTCATCGAATTCCTTGGTCATGACCGTGGAGAGCCCGTTTTCGAGCTTTTCGATCCGCTCATAGATGCCGGACTTGCGGAGCGCGCTATCCACGATCGCATCCTCGTCCTCGTAGTGTCGGCCCATGAGGACATTGTCCCTGACGGACATCCCCATGATGGCGAAATCCTGAAAGGTGGTCGCGAACAGCTCCCGGTAGGCGTGAAGATTATACTCCCGGATATCCCTGCCGTTCAGACGGATGACACCGCTCGTCGGATCGTACAGACGAAGCAGCAGTTTGATGATCGTCGTCTTGCCGGCGCCGTTGTGCCCGACGAGCGCCGCGATCTCGCCCTTGTTGATGGAAAAGGAAAGATGCCGGATCGTCTCCTCGTCGGTGTAGGAAAAAGAGACATCCTCAAAGGAGAGGGATTCAAAGGACGCAGGGATCTCGCCGTCGGTGTCCTCGGGGATCTTTTCCTCGTATTCGAGGAACCCTCGCAGATTGTTGATGAAGACGCCGTCCTTCATGAAATTCACGATATCGTCAAACAGCCCGATCAGGATCCAGGTCATCGATACCATCATGCTGGTCATGATCGTCAGATCTGCCAGGGAGATGGAGCCCGTCACCAGATTTCTGTAGATCGCATAGAACAGGACGCCTTCAAAGATGACCGAAAAGGTAAAGGTGATCTTCCAGAAATTGACGAACGCATTCGGGAAAGCGTATCTGGAAGCGGCTTTTACATTGTTATCGGTGGCGTCGGAGTACTGCTTTTTCAGGAGATCATATACATTGAACAGACGCAGCTCCTTGGCATAATCCGGAAGATACATGACACGGCTTACATAGTTCATCATCTTGTTGCCGCTCACCTGTTCCTGATATCTTTTGTACTCAAACCGGTTTTTGATGCTCCCGAACAGGAAATTGCCCAGCAGAGGGCTGATGATGAAGATCACAGCGAGCCTGTCGATGGAGAACATCAGATAAAAGACAAAGCCCGTAGCGACGGAGCCGAAGATGATCCCCCAGAAACGCCTCATGGTATCGGAAATCTTTTCGTCGGCCCCGTCCATCGCCATGGTGTATCTGTTGTAGAAATCCGCATCCTCGTAGCAGGAGAGTTCCACGTTTTTCGCCTTGTCAAAGAGCATGTGATAAAGCTTTCCGTAAAGGCGGGTCAGCTCGACCGGCAGGGTCACGTTTTCAAAGTAGTGCTGATAGAGGTTCATAAGACCGATCGCAAGACCACAGATGCCGATGTATGTGAGGATCTTCATATGATCATCGCCGCGGTCCAGGCTCCCCACGATATGCTTCATGAACACCGACGAAAAGAAGACCCACTGGAAATACCCAAGGATCGCGACAAATATGATATTGAAGAAGATCTGTTTCGAGAAGGAGATCCCGAGCTTCAGCGCGTAAAACGCGTTGTCCAGGGTCTTCTTCAGTGACAGCTTTTTATCCTTCACGGTACCTGTTCCTTTCGACGTAGTGTCTACTATAATACATGCCCTTAAAGGGAGTCAACAGGAATTACCGTGCAGGTTCATGTATCCTTAGCTCCCTGTCAGCTCGCTTTCTGCGCCGGCCGCGAAGTCCTGCACAAATCCCGGGATTTGGTCCTTCAAGAGCGCTCTGGTGTAGCAGAACAGTCCTTCTTCCGCTGCCTCCGGCACAGACTCCCTGTTCGGATAGATCTCGATATAGATCTCCGAACCGTCCATGTCATCCCCAAAGCTCGCAAAGATGTCGTTGCGATACCACGCGGAGTGGTAGGTGACAGACAGGGAGGCATCCAGGAGCTCCGCGATCTTCTGCGGATCCGTTACGATCTCCGTTTTATTCCCGCCATTGTTTTCACCCGATCCCCAGCAGGAATAGTACACGTTGGCAGAGGCGATCTCTTCGGACGTAAGGAACCCGCCCGGCCACAGGTCATGCTCCGTAAGGAGTTCGATAGAACGGTCATAGTTTTCATAGAGCGGCCAGGTCAGTTCGGTATAGGGACCGTAGTAATTATGCGTTCCGAGGCTCACCTGCCCGATCGGTGTCTGCGATGAAGCCAGCGAGAAATCATAGTACTCTGTCACATCCTGCCGGTATGCGTCAAGGAAGGCGTCCAGCAGGTCAATATCCGCCGTTCGGTGGCCGTGTTCGGTTTCGCAGAGCAGTTCAAAGGTCGCTGAGGGATACTGCTTCCGCCAGGAATCCACGAGGCCTTCCACACCGTCCAGCCGGTAGACGCCCTCCGCGAACTCCTCGCTGCCGACGATCCGGTCCATCAGTGCCGGGTCAATGGTATAAGGTATCTGTACGGACCTTTTGATGATCCTTCCGTCCTTCATCCGCCATCCGATCGTAGTATACCAGTAATCATACCGGTCGCCGTCCGCTTCACCGTATCGGATGGATTTCACTCTTTCCTCCTGAGCGATCCCGGCCAGCGTACACACATCCTCGATATCCGTGAGGTACATGTTTCGCTCGATACATTCCCCTGTGCCGTGGTAGCCGCTTTCATCCAGATATTCATCGCGGTAGGAGCCGTTCACCAGAAACGCCGTCTCCACATCCTTTGCCGCCGGCACCCAGCGGTCGTAGCCGAGGGCATCTGTGCGGTAGACAAAAAGGATGGCCAGGGCCGCGGCCGCAAGGATGGGCGCGTGCCAGATCCGGTGCAGGGCGCAGCGGATGTTCAGACCGAAGATTGCTTCGAGGATCATGCAGCCGACAAAGACGGTGATGATGATCGTCAGGATCACGGCGGGCAGATCCGCGCCGCGGTTCGCTCCGAAGATCCAGTAGACAAACAGTCCGGCACACAGCGAGAACAGGATGGCAGCCGTACTTTTGATAAATGTCGCGAGAGCGCGGCTGGTCACTGCTTTCCCCGCAGACTCAGCCTTTCTGAACTTATGGACGAAGAAGGCAGCGGTGATCATCACTGCAAAGACGACCAGGTTAAAGACTGCTCCGGGAAGCGAGGCCGTGATCGCTTCCTGCGCGGTGTTCCAGTCGTACTCGGCATTTCGCACGCCGAACGCTCCGGATGTGACGATGCCCGACAGATAGTGGAACGGCGGAAGCGTAAAGAAACGCGATACGATCGGATCATCCCCCGAGGAATCAAAGGTGGCATAATAGGCCGCGCGGTGGAAGTAGATCGTAAGCCGCAGGAGCGCCTCGATCCCGAAGAAATAGCAGTTCATGAGAAACGCTGTCACGACGGTCCCGGTCAGAAGCGACGCAAGTGTGCTCATGCCGTAGACCGCAAGGAACAGGACCGTCTGCAGGCACCATGTAATGAGCATCTCCGCAAGCAGCCAGCTCGCGCTGCAGCCGTTCAGCAGCGTCAGGACAAACGAGCAGAGTACGCCCAGCAGTGACGGGATCGCGTAGATCAGAAAGCTGTTCAGCACAATGTTCCTGAACCGCGTGCTGCGTTTCTCCGGCCTGCTCTCATAGAAATCTACGGTCTGGGATCTGTAGAGATAGGCAAAGCCCTGGATCCCCAGCAGGACTGCGCCGACCATGCCGATCACAAAGCCGGCGCCGCGCATCCCCATCCATTCGGAGACGATCTGGGCGCCCCGCATGGGAAAGGTCTCCGCCGCGCGTTCGATATCGTCCATGACATCGACTGCTCTCTCTCGCTGGATCGCCATGACCGTCCCGAAGACGTCATACAGAAAGTACATGAGGATCGACAGCGCCGCCAGCGGCAGGCGCCTCGACGTGATCGCGCGCTGCTCTTTTATGAAGCTTCTCTTACCCAAGGATAAATTTGCGGATGTCATATCCGACCACCTCCGTTTCACTGATAAAGATCTCTTCCAGCGACAGTTTCAGCACTTCAAAGAAAACCGGTGTGACACTCCGGAAATGTGCCTCCACTTCACTGCGCTCGCCGCGGATCGTATAGGTCCAAAGTCTTCCCCGCTGCTCGGTGAGCAGGATGTTGAGCTCTGAGGTCGCGGCCTCCCGATCCTTTTCTTCAGCAAATACGACCTGCACCTTCTGCAGGTTGAGCTTCATATCCGCCAGATCCTCCGAGAGCAGAACACCGCCCTGATGAAGAAGCCCGACGTGGTCACAGATATCCTCGAGCTCCCGCAGGTTGTGTGAGGCGATGACCGGCACCAGGCCCCGGTCGGACATGTCCTGCGCAAAGATGCTCTTCACGCCCTGCCGCATCACCGGATCGAGACCGTCAAAGGTCTCATCGCAGAGCAGGTACTTCGCGCCGCTCGAAACCGCGAGGATCACCATGAGCTGCTTTTTCATGCCCTTGGAAAAGTCGGCGACCCGGCGTTTCTGATCCAGATGGAAGCCGCCGGCGAGACTGTCAAAGCGCTCCGTGTCAAACCGCTGGTAGAGAGACGTGTAATAGTCACGCATGATCCGCGGGGTCGCGTTCGGGAAAAAGTACGCGTCGTCGGAGATGAAGAAAACGTCCTGCTTGATTACCGGGTTATCGTAAACCGGGCGGTCGTCAACACGGATCTGCCCCTCATCGGGTCTGATGATCCCGGCCAGCATACGCAGCAGCGTGGATTTCCCGGCACCGTTCGTGCCGACCAGACCGAAGACTTCCCCTTCCTTGATATTCAGTGACACATCATTGACAGCCTTCGTATCACCGAAGGACTTCTTCAGATGTTCGATTTCGATCATTCCTGTCCTCCTTCCTCTTTTCCCAGTCCTGACAGAGCTTCCCTGCACAGATCTCCGGGATCGATCCCGACCTCGCGCGCCTCCTGCAGAAGCCCCTGTATCTCTGACCTGAGCTCTGCCCGTTTCCGATCCTTTAAGGCTGTGCTCTCCGCGACAAAGACCCCGCGTCCCCTGACGGTGTATGTAAAGCCCTGCCGTTCCAGCTCCGCATAGGCCTTCTGCACCGTGTTCGGATTGGTGGCGTTCTCCATCGCCAGGCTTCGCACCGAGGGAAGCTGATCCCCGGGCTGAAGCACATCCATCAGGATGAGATGCTTGATCCGCTCCAGGATCTGCTCGTAGATCGGTCGTCCGTCCCGCCAGTCGATCAATTCCATGGTGGGTACCTCTCTTTCCCGTATGTGTCGGGCAGTCGGAGTCATAAGGACCACTGCTGCACACACTGTACTATCACAACTAGTACAGTTAATATACTGCGCGTATCATAACCTGTCAAGGGGGAATTTAAATATGGAACAGATGTGACAAAAGTCATGGTCAAGTGCTGACTATTCTCACTGCAAAACAGAAAATCGGCTGACTATAATGGGTGTATCAGCTGAAAACAGAAACACTTTTTTCAAACGGAGAGAGGATATGCAGACAATACTCAGGACAAGGGATCTTACAAAGAGATACGGCGACAAGATCGTCGTGGACAATCTCAGCATTGAGATCAGGGAAGGCGAGGTGTTCGGACTGCTGGGACCGAACGGCGCAGGCAAGAGCACGACAATGAACATGATCTGCGGGATCGTAAATCCGACGCTCGGCGAAGTCGAATTCATGGGGAAGGATTTTAAGAAAAACCGGAAGGAACTCCTTAAGGAACTGGGGTATATCCCGCAGGAACTGGCGATCCACGGCAATCTGAAAGCGTGGGAGAATGTGGAACTCTTTACTTCTCTTTACGGGATCAAGGGTGCGCAACTCAAAAGGGCGGTTGACGACTCTCTGGAATATGTAGGGCTCCTGGACAGAAGAGGAGATTACGCGAAGACGTTTTCGGGCGGTATGAAGAGAAGGCTCAACATCGCGTGTGCGATCGGGCATGAACCCAGGCTCCTCATTTTCGATGAACCCACGGTCGGGATCGATCCGCAGTCAAGGAATTTCATTCTTGAAAAGATCAAGCAGTCCAATCAGAACGGCGCGACCGTTATCTACACCAGTCACTACATGGAAGAGGTCGAAGCGATCTGCACAAGAATCGCTATCATGGACAACGGCAAGATCATCGCGACCGGTACGAGCGAAGAACTTAAGAAGATGGTCGTGAGCGATCCGGAAACGATCACGCTGGAAGAAGTCTTCCTGACGCTGACAGGCAAGAAACTGCGGGACGTATAGACAGGAGAGGAGTAGAAATGATCCGCTATCTGATAAAAAACAATTTCAAACTGATGAGCAGAAGCTTCTATAATGTCCTTCTTCTCATCATCATGCCTCTTGTCCTGATCGCTGTCCTTTCGAGCGCCTTCGAGTCACTGCTCGCGAAATACGATGGCGATCAGCAGATAAAAGCAGGGTATTCCGCTGAGGGCGATGTCAGCCGAGAGATCATAGATGCTCTGGTCAGCGTGGCGGAGGAAAACAGCATGAGTTTCACGGAGTATCCGCTTTCGGATCCCGCGAACCTCATCAGGGAAAATGAACTGAGCGCATACATTGTATTCGGGAATGACACGTACACGGTGTATCGGAACAGCGATGAGAAGGAAGCGGCAAAAGCCGTCGAATACATGGTGGGTACCTTTTATGATACTGCCGCAGCCGGGGCACTCGGCGTACAGGAGGATGCCTCGGCCGTGACCGTCAGGCAGGCGGATTACATCGAACCCGTCGATTCCAAAGATTACTACGGTATCGTCGAGGTCATATACTTCGGATGGTGCGCGATCGTATGCGGAGCGGCGCTTTTCATGAACGAAAAGAAGTACAGGATCAGAAAAAAATTCATCGTGTCCGGACTGTCCGAAAGCGGAATGTACTTTGCGAAGCTTGTTCCGATCGCCATGGTAGCCATTCTCGGCAGCATCATCTCCGCGGCCGCTTCACACATCCTTTTTAAAGTGAACTGGGGTGACAAACCGCTTTTATCATTAGTGATACTTACCCTGTCCGTCACCGCGGCTTCCGCGTTCGGACTGATGATACATAATCTGTTCGGCGAAAATGTCGTCGTCACGATCATCGTCGTTTTTGTGATCGTCTGGTTTAACGGGTATTTCGGCGGGGCATTCGAAACCTATATGTTTCAGGAGGGTGTGTCTCTGGAACTCCACAGGCTCTGGCCGATCTATCACACAAACAGAGCGCTGGTAGAGATCTCGACAACGGGGCAGAGTCTGTACACAGGATCCGCGCTGATCTATAACGCGGCGCTCGCAGCGGGCTGCTCACTCGTGGCTGTTATTTCAGGAATGATAAGGAGGAAGGTCAAAGCATGAAAGCACTGATCAAATCGGGGATAAAGCTTCTTTTCAGGGCAAAGATATTCTGGGTATTTCTACTGGTCGTTCCCTTTCTCTCGATCCTGATGATCAGGTCGAAGGCGGAACTCGCGATGTATCAGTCGGACGAGGAAAGGATCGAAGAGATCGAAGATGCCGACGCAAAGGTTGGCTATTATGGGAATGCGGGGCAGTTTGTAGTCAAGCTTTATGACGCCTCTATGGACGGGCTTTCTGAATATCTCGTTACCCGTCTTGCGAAGACCGGCATGATCACCGTCTGCAGGGCCGATGTATCGGGCGACGTCAGCGACGGTCTCCTTGCGCAGGAATTTATCGATGAACATGTAAGAAACGACGGATACGAGGACCGCATGGGGGCAGCAGTCTTCATCGCTCCGGATTTCGCGGAAAAGGTACTGGGCGGTAATGAAAAAGAAGCCGTGAGCGTATACGCGCTTTCCGATGACAAGAGGATCGATATCCTTGAGCGGGAACTGGATCTTCAGATCTCAAAGATCCTGCGGTACAGGGAGATCGTGTCGATGCAGAAAGGAGGCGAAGCCGCGGCGGAGGATGTTCTCGAATTCCTGGAGAGTGTCGATGCGGAGCCCCCCGTAAAATCGGTCAAAACGGTAAACGGAGGCCAGGGAAGAAGCCTTACCGAGGTTCAGGTAAATCAGCAGACCAGACTGGGGTATGCGTTCAGCTTCCTGACGTTTGCATTCGTTTTCTGCGGGATATTCATTGCGCAGAACACGATCACGGAGCAGAAGAACGGTGTTCTGGTAAGAGCGGGTCTCGCGGGAGTGAGCACGGGTACCTATTTTTCCTCCAAATTCCTGCTCGGCGTTATCACCTCGCTGATCGTTACCG
The DNA here is from genome assembly GCA_024687125.1 of Lachnospiraceae bacterium. Taxonomy (GTDB): domain Bacteria; phylum Bacillota; class Clostridia; order Lachnospirales; family Lachnospiraceae; genus Butyrivibrio. Next base: position 47,473 of record JAILFA010000117.1, on the reverse strand, counting down.
CCGTTGTCGGAGGCTACTCCTTCCTGATCGATATGGGGGATCTCGGAATGGGAAGAGGCGAGTTTATCGTGCTGGTTTTTCTGATGGGGCTCATTTTCTGCTCGATCAGCGTATTGCTCGGTATACTCATGGGGGATGTTCTGAGCTCCTGCATTGCGGCCTTTACCGTATGGTGCATGTCAAGCCTTCTGAGCGGCCTGTACTTTCCGCTGAATTACACCACTGCGGCGGTCAGGTTTATTTCATCGCTGATGCCGCAGAGATGGTTCATGGATGCTGTTGAAATGATATATGTTAATGACAACCATGTGATCAATATGTTATCATGTGTTGCTGCCGCATACATTATCTCGATACTCAGCATAGGAGCTTTGGGGCTGAAAATGAAAAGGGCCGAAGAATGGGGGAGCAACTGAAAAAGAACCTTCATATCGTCATCAGACTTGCGATCGTCATTTCTTTTCTGATCTGCACGTCCGGCGGCCTCGAGAATTCGGAACGGACAGGAGTGCCTTACTGGCTGCTCCTGTCTGTTTCATGTTTCTTTTCTCTGGCTGTGGTGGGAGAGATCGTCAGGAACAAGCTTCTGCCGCTCGTCGGGGAAGTGATCTTTGCAGTTTTGCTGTACTGTTACGGAGCGCCGGAATTCATACTGCTGTTCTGGTATCTCTCGTTTGAGATCCTTTCGTTTTTCGGGGCGGGCTTTGTTCTGTATTTTCTTCCCTATCTGTTTGTGTTTGCCGGGGCGCCGTTTGATCCTGTGATCACGCTGACGGTGATCACGCTTCTTATGGCAAGCTATCTGGAATACGAGTTCGGCATCAGACCGTATCGCGAACAGGTGCTGGAAGAAACCGTCGCAAGCCAGGGGCTTAAGAAGGAGCTTGCGATGCAGGAGGACCTTGCGAAAGCGGAGCTTAAGAAGAGCATGCTCAAGGCGGAAAACAGCATCCTGGAAGAACGCGCCGGACTTTCCCAGGCGCTGCATGACAAGCTCGGTCACAGCATCAACGGTTCGATCTATCAGCTGGAAGCGTGCAAACTGCTGATCGAGAAGGAACCGGAAAAAACGAAGACGATGATCCAGTCGGTGATCGATCAGCTCAGGAGCGGAATGGACGAGATCCGGGCGATCCTGAGAAAGGAACGGCCAGACAAAAAACAGATGGCGCTGCTGCAGCTCTACGAGCTGTGCGAAGACTGCAACAATAAGGGCGTTGAAGCAGAACTGATCACGGAAGGGGATGTCGGCGTGATCTCGTCCGATATCTGGGAAGTCCTGCTCGATAATTCGTTTGAGGCGGTCTCCAACGCGATGAAGTATTCGGGTTGTAAACACATAAAGATCTCGATCGTCGTATTGAACAGGATGTTAAAATGTACGATAAGCGATGACGGAAAAGGGTGTTCGACGATCGTCCCCGGAATGGGCCTGTCGGGGATGAAGCAGCGGATCAGGAATATCGGCGGGACGATCGATTTCAAGCCCTTCCCCGGATTTACGATCAACATGCTGATTTCATTATAATCAAGGAGAAGTATGGACAAGATAAAAGTGATCATCGCCGATGACAGTGATTTTGTACGTGACGGGATGAAGATCATCCTCGATGTGGACGACGATTTTGAGGTGCTCGGATGCGCATCGGACGGGGCGGGAGCGATCAGGATCGCCGAAGAAAGCAGGCCTGATGTTTTTCTGATGGATATCCAGATGCCGGGGATGGACGGGATCGAAGCGACCAGATATATCAAAGAGCATGACCTCGGCAAGGTACTGATCCTGACGACCTTTGACGATGAGGAGCTTGTTACACGGGCGCTGAAATGCGGAGCGAACGGGTATCTGGTCAAAAACCATACGCCGGAGCATTTAAAGCAGATGATCCGTTCCGTGTACAACGGGACCGGCGTTATGGAGGAGAGCATTCTGAAGAATCTGGCCGACAGGTCGGCTCCGGTCAGGGCGGAAGGCGGCGCGGACGGCTTTGATCCTTCGGGGTATACCGAAAGGGAACTCGAGATCATTCAGGCGGTGGCTGACGGCCTTTCCAATAAGGAGATCGCGCAGAGGCTTTTTATTTCGGAAGGGACGGTTAAGAATTATATCACCAATATCCTTTCAAAAGAGGATCTGTCGCACAGGACGGCACTTGCCGTATATTATCTTACAGGCAGGAAATGATCATGGAATATCTTTTTACCGAAAGAGCACATCTGATGTGTCCCGGAATGTATTTCGGGATGGCGATGATCCTTCCTGCCGCGTATGACAGGAATGGGATCCGGGAAGCTTTTGATACGATGTCAAAGGCGCATCCGTTTCTGAATGCGCTCCTTGGATATGAGGAGAGGGATAACAGGTACTTCTATGATGTCAGGGAGTCGTCTCAGATCCGGCTGGAACTGAAAGATGATGATATTGATCCGATAGATTCGGACAGCGTCATAAACCAGTACGAGTCCGATACCGGATATGACTGGGATATCACCAGAGAAGGAATGCTGAAAGTAACCGCCTGGAAGTCCGGTGAAGACAGCTGCTTCCTTTTTGTGTTTCACCATCTGCTTGCTGACGGAAGAGGAGCGCTTGATCTGTGCGGGGAATTCGCGGATCTGTATGTTGAGCATAAGACTCCCGGGTTCGCGGCGGAAAAACTCATATCGTCCGCGGCAGATTTTCCCCGGGATTCGGCAATGCCGTTCTTAAGTGCAGCGCTGCTCAGACACGCTGATAAAAAATGGAGAAAGGAAGGGCATCAGCCGCTGTCCTATCCTGCGTATCATGATTACGCGGAACGCTTCATAAAAGAGGACAGGATACAGCACACGCTTGCGATAACGGAGCCGGAAAAGACCGGAGAACTCATCACGGCGTGCAGGGAGCATTCGGTCACGGTCAATGACCTGCTCATGGCCAGGATGTACCTGAACGAGAAGACCGATAAGATCATCATCGCGAAAGATATCAGAGAGGATCTTGGATTTTATAAAAAGGGAGCATTGGGCAATTATTCCACTGCGTTCAGCGTTGCGATGAAAACCGGAGAACAGGATGAGTTTAAGGTGGCGGCGAAGGTTCACCGCAGGGTTCGGGAAACACTAAAAAAGCCGTCTGCTCTGTATCTTGTGCTTCAGTGTTATGCCGGCATGGAACCGGGACTGCTGGATGCCGCGTTTATGGCAAGCCGCGGTGCGTACGACAGTAAAGCGGCGGAGTTTATCGGGAAGATGTTCTTCGCTCTGGATGCGGCAAGAGGATACAGTATCACGAATCTCGGCAGAACAGAGAACAGGAATATCAAAGCGGCGTATTTTATCCCGCCGGCTTCGCCCGCGATCAAAGTGACGCAGGGAGTACTGACCGTGAACGGCCGGATGATCATCTGCACGAGCAGGCGTGACAGAGATGAAAGTTAATACTTGCATCCTGACAGCAGCGTGCTATGATGTAGGATGTTATTTTTTCTTATCGAGGAGGAATGAAAAATGAACGGAGTTGTCATGATACTGATCGCTGTCGCCGTTTTGGGGGCCGGCTATCTCCTGTATGGACGCTGGCTGGCCAAGACGTGGGGCATCGATCCCAATGCCAAGACACCTGCCTACGAACTGCGGGACGGTGTCGACTATGAACCGGCCGATACGGAGGTCGTGTTCGGACATCAGTTTGCGTCCATCGCCGGCGCCGGACCGATCAACGGTCCCATCCAGGCGGCTGTTTTCGGCTGGGTTCCGGTCCTTCTGTGGATCCTGATCGGCGGCGTGTTCTTCGGCGCGGTACAGGATTTCTCGGCGATGTATGCGTCGGTGAAAAACAAGGGCCGCACGATCGGTTACATCATTGAGGAATACATCGGAAAGCTCGGCAAAAAGCTGTTCCTGCTTTTCTGCTGGCTGTTCTGCATTCTGGTCATCGCCGCGTTCTCGGATGTTGTTGCCGCTTCCTTTAACGGCTTTTCCGCCGACGGTGCCAAGGTTGCAGCCAACGGCAGCGTAGCGACGACGAGCATGCTCTTTATCATCGAAGCAGTCGCGCTCGGCATGTTCCTCAGATTCTCCAAGACGAGCAAGTGGATCAATACACTGATCGCCATCGCGCTGCTGGTCGTCGGTGTGGCAGTCGGCCTGAATGTTCCGGTCTACATCGAGTCCGGCACCTGGCACATCATGATCTTCATCTACATCCTGATTGCTTCGGTCGTGCCTGTGTGGGCACTTCTGCAGCCGCGTGACTATCTGAACAGCTACCTGCTTGTCTTTATGATCCTGGCATCGGTGGTCGGCATCCTGATGACCAATCCATCCATCAATCTGCCCGCTTTCACGAGCTTTAATGTCGAGGGGACAGGCAGCATGTTCCCGATCCTGTTCGTGACCATCGCCTGCGGCGCTGTTTCCGGTTTCCATTCCCTGGTTTCTTCCGGTACGGCTTCCAAGCAGATCAAGAATGAAAAGAATATGCTTCCGGTTTCCTTCGGCGCCATGCTGATGGAATCCCTGCTCGCCGTCATCTCCCTGATCGCGGTGGCGAGCTTTGCGACCGGCGAAGCCGAGGCGGCCGGATACACCACCCCTACGCAGATCTTCGCGGGCGGTGTTGCCACGTTCCTTTCCCGGATCGGTCTTTCCCACGAACTGATCTTTACGCTGATCAGCCTCGCTGTCTCCGCCTTCGCGCTGACATCGCTTGACTCGGTCGCGCGCGTGGGACGTCTGTCCTTCCAGGAGCTGTTCCTGGATTCCTCGATTGAGGACGACAAGATGGAGCCCTGGCGCAAGGTGGTGACCAACAAGTACTTCGCGACGATCATCACGCTGGTTCTGTCTTATTTCCTGTGCAAGCTCGGCTACAAGAACATCTGGCCGCTCTTCGGCAGCGCGAACCAGCTGCTCGCGGCGCTGGCCCTCATTTCTGTCGCGGTCTATCTGAAAAAGACCAACCGTAAGGGCTGGATGCTGTGGGTGCCCATGGTCATCATGCTGGCGGTTACTCTGACAGCGCTCGTACAGAAGATCATCGCGCTGATCAGTGATCCGAATCCGGGAAATCTCCTGCAGCTCGCGTTTGCCGTTGTTCTGTTCATCCTGGGTATCATCGTCGCGCTTCTGGGATTCAGACGGCTGGCTGAAAACAATACACAGGAGAAGGCCGCGTAAGCATTCCGCGAACCAATTTTTCCTGTTGATCCTCCGGGGCCGATGGCCCCGGAGGATTTTTTATCTTTGGCTTTCCGGGGCGGCGAAATGACTTGCAGTCGTGTTATAATGCTTCTTATCTGAAAGAAAGATTTTTATCGGGGAGAATGACGGATGCGCATGAGGAAGAAGCACGGATACCGGGGCGTGAGTCTAGCACTGGCTGCCCTGCTGATCATTCTCTGCACCGCCTGCGGCAGAGCGGATGCGGGGACAGCCGCGAACGATGCAAAGGAGAGCGCGGCGGACCGGATACAGGAGACCGCGAAGGCGGAGAATGCTCCTGCTGCGGCAGGGACGGAAACAGAGAACACAGGCGGAGAAACAGACAAGGGCGGACCGGATACGGATTCCGCGGAAACACCTGAAAGAGAGGAGGAAGATATGGGAGGGAAGGCGACATTGCTGTATCAGGGACATGCGAGTGTGAGGATCACAACCGCCGAGGGAAAGACCATCTATGTGGATCCCTATATGGGCGAAGGTTATGATGCTCCGGCTGATCTGATCCTTGTGACGCACGGTCACAGAGATCATACGCAGACGGATCTGATCGAGACGAAGAACGCGGACTGCAGGACGATCACCTGGAAGGAGACTCTGAGCGGCGGGCAGCACCAGAACTATGACTTTGGCTATGTACAGGTGGAGTCGGTCGAAGCCGGCTATAACAGCAATCATGATGTAACGCAGTGTGTCGGTTACATCCTCACATTTTCCGGCGGAGTGACCCTGTATCTTTCCGGGGACACATCGACAACGCCGCAGATGAAGGAGTTTGCCGAAAGAGACCTGGATTACGCGTTCTTCTGCTGTGACGGGATCTACAACATGGATGTGACGGAGGCGATCGAATGCGCACGTCTTGTCGGCGCAAAGCACAGCATTCCCTATCACATGGTCCCCGGCAGCGTCGGCGGATTTGACCGTCAGGTGGCGGAAAGCTTTGACGTGCCTGACAGGATCATCCTGAAGCCGGGAGAAGAGCTCATCCTGAAATAAATACCTGCACGATCATCAGTCACACGGGAGGAAGGGGTATCCGAAGTTATGAACGGAAACGCAATGCTTGAGATCAGAAATTACTCGAAATCATACAGCGAAGGAAAAAAGGCCGCGGATAACGTCTCGCTCAGCGTTATGAGCGGTGATATCTACGGGTTCATCGGCCACAACGGTGCGGGAAAATCTACGACGATCCGCGCTGTCGTCGGTGTTCTGGATTTTACAGAGGGGGAGATCTTCATTGACGGCCACTCCGTGAAAACGGAGCCCATGGAGTGCAAAAAGGTGACAGCCTACATCCCGGACAATCCGGATCTTTACGAAAACCTGACCGGGATCCAGTATCTGAACTTCATCGCCGACGTCTTTGATATCGGGGCGGCGGATCGCGAGGAACGCATAAAGAAGTACGCCGATGCCTTTGAGATCACATCTTCTCTGGGGGACACGATCAGTTCCTATTCCCACGGTATGAAGCAGAAGGTGGCGATCATCTCCGCCCTGATCCACAGCCCCAAGCTGCTCGTTCTGGATGAGCCCTTTGTCGGCCTCGATCCGAAAGCGACCTTCACCCTCAAGGAGATCATGCATGAGATGTGCGGGCAGGGTACGGCGATCTTTTTTTCCACGCATGTTCTTGATGTGGCGGAGAAGCTCTGCAATAAAGTGGCGATGATCAAGCAGGGACGGATCATCGCGTCGGGCACCATGGAGGAGCTGACCGAGGGACATTCCCTGGAAGAGGCATTTCTGGAGGCGGACAAATGAGAAACAGACCGCTCATCTTATTAAGGGCGCTGCTCCTGTCCACAAGTCAGGGCAACATCCTGAAGCATTCCACGGATAAAAAGAAGAAAAAGAGGATCGTCGGGGGGATCGTCGGTGCTGTAGTCCTGTATATCCTGCTGATGGCATACAGCATTTTGATGTGCATCGGATACGGGCAGGTCGGTCTCATTGACGCGGCGCCCGTGATGTGCGCGCTGATCATCAGCATGCTCGCTTTTATCTTTACCGTTCTCAAGACAAACGGCTATCTGTTCAACTTTAAGGAATATGACATGCTGATGTCTCTTCCCTTTGAGGCGAGCACGGTCGCGGCCTGCAAATTTCTGTACATGTATATCAAGAGTCTGCCGTGGTATCTGAGCATCTCCGTATCCATGATGATCGGGTACGGCGTTTACGCAAAACCCGCTTTTTATGTGTATCCGATATGGATCATCCTGGGGTTCTTCCTGCCGGTGATCCCGATGCTGGCTGCGGCTTTCCTGGGATTTCTGATCGCGCGGATCGGTGCGGGATTTCGTAAGACGAATATCGTGCAGACAGTCCTGACGATGATCTTCATCATCTTCTGCTTTTCCCTGCGCTTTATCATCGAGGGTATTTTCAAGGATGACAAGGTGACCGAAACGCTGGAGATGACCTCGCAGATCACGGATAACGCGGCAGGAGTCTATCTGCCTGCACGGTGGTTTTCGGACGCGGTGACCGGAAACAGCGTGCTCGGGATCCTGCTTCTGGCGGGCGTGAGTGCAGCCCTGTTCGCGGCCGTTTTCGCCCTTGTCGGCAGATCCTACCGGAATATCAATTCAGCGCTCAGGTCGCACGCGGCGGCAAGGAATTTCCGCATGACCGGGCAGAAAAAACACAGCGTGGTGCAGGCGATCGCCTTTAAGGAATTCAGGAGGCTGACCGGTTCCACGGTATATATCACGAATGCCGCCATCGGTGAGGTGCTGGCTCTCCTGCTCGGTATCGTCACGCTGATCTTCGGCTTTGATACGATCGTTTCTGTGGTGACGCAGGGTGCTCCGATCGATACTGCCATCCTGCGGCCGGCGATCCCTTTTACCCTGTATTTCTTCGTTGGCATGATGTCCACGACGGCATGTTCGCCGTCTCTCGAAGGCAAAAACTACTGGATCGTCCAGAGTCTGCCGATCGAAAAAAAGACGCTGTATCAGGGCAAGATGCTGTTCAACCTGTACCTGACGATCCCGGTCATGGCTTTTTCAACGCTCTGCATGTGCGTTTCTGCCGGGGTGCCGGTGCTCGATACGATCCTTTATCTGCTGCTGGGAGCCGCGCTCTGCGCTTTTTCGACGGCCTGGGGCTGTGTATGCGGAGTAAAGCATATGCGTCTCGACTGGGAAAATGAGATCGAGGTGGTCAAACAGGGATCCGCGGTCGCGATCTATCTGCTGCCGAACATGTTTGTTGTCATGGGACTCGTTGTTCTCGTCGTCTTTCTCGGCATGCGCATGGACCACCGGCTGCTGGCTCTGATCCTGATACTGATCGCGTCTCTGCTGGCCGCACTGAGCTACCTGCGGGTACTGTCGCTCTCCAGACGGCGTTTTTGAACAGGTAACAGGGAGGTTTATGATGATCGCTTTTGACCGTAACACGAAGATCCGCTGTGACGAAGAGGACTATAAAGGGGTTCTGCGCGTGGCGGAATGGGTCCGCGAGGATCTGCATAAGGTGTTCGGCGATCCCGACGGCGGCGCCGGGACAGTGATCATCGCGGGCACGGCAGGAAAAAGCGCGCTCCTTGAGGAACTGTATGAGAAAGGTCTGATCAGCCGTCAGGGGCTGGATGACAGTGCCGGGAAGCCGAAATGGGAGGTTTACCGGACGGATCCGGTGAGTATTGACGACGCGGAGACGGTCGTCATTCAGGGCGGCGACAAGCGCGGGACGATCTACGGACTGCTCGCGGTATCCGAAGCCTGCGGCGTGAGCCCGTTCGTCAGCTGGTCGGATGCGATGCCTGCCCGCAGAGAGCAGGTGATCCCCGCAAAGAGCTTTTTTGGCGTCTCGAAGGAACCCTCGGTGCGGTATCGCGGTATCTTTATCAACGATGAGTGGCCGGCCTTCGGAACCTGGTCGACGACAAGGTTCGGGGGCGCCAATGCCGCCTGCTATGCGGTCGTCTTTGAACTGCTCACGCGTCTGCACGCCAACCTGATGTGGCCCGCCATGTGGCATGACAATTTTTCCATGGACGGACCGGGACTGGAGAGTGCCGAACTTGCCGATGAGCTCGGGATCGTCATGAGCACCTCGCACCACGAGCCCTGCATGCGGACGGGCGAAGAGTACCGGCTGCTCCGCGGCCCGGAGTCCCCGTACGGAGATGCCTGGGATTTCCTGTCCAATCGGGAGGGAATCACACGCTTCTGGGAGGACGGCCTGAAAAGAAATGCGCCCTTTGAGAATGTCATCACCATGGGCATGCGCGGCGAACGCGATACAGCGATCATGGCGAGTGCGACGCTTGAGGAGAACATTGCGCTCCTTAAGGATATCATCCGGACGCAGAACGAACTGATCCGGAAGTATATCAACCCCGACCTGTCGCAGGTGCCCCGCCAGATCGTTCTCTTTACGGAAGTAGAAAAATTCTACTACGGCGACGAGAACACGCCCGGCCTCATCGACGATCCGGAGATGGACGGCATCACGGTCGTCTTCAGCGACTCCAACTACGGCTACACCCGGACGCTCCCCACGGAAAAGCTCCGGGGCAGGAACGGCGGATACGGGATGTATTACCATGTCGACATGCACGGCGGCGCCTACTCCTATGAATGGATCGGCTCCACCTATCTGCCCCGGATCTGGGATCAGCTGAGTACGACGTACGATTTCGGCGTACGGAACCTCTGGATCGTCAATGTCGGCGATATCGTCTCTCAGGAACTCGAGATCTCCTATATCATGAAGCTTGCGTTTGACATAGACGCGTATGGCTCAGGTCATCCGAACAACACGGACGCGTTCGTGAAAGCGTGGACGGACAGGATCTTCGGCGGCTATTATTCCGGGGAGGATCTGGGAAAGATCCGGGAGATCATCGACCGCTATACGCTGATCAACGAACGATGCAAGCATGAGGTGATGAACGAGAAGGTGTATCACCCGACCCATTTCGGAGAGGCGAGGGCGCTCTATGAGAGCAGCAAACGGATCCTTGCGCTCTGCGACGAGCTCCTTGCAAGAACGCCGGAGGCGATCCGGACAGCGTTTTATGAACTGATCTACTATCCGGCATACGGGACAGCGAATCTCCACCGCACCTGGATCGCTTCCCTGTGGAACAAGTTTTATGTACTGCAGAACCGGAACACGGCGAATGATCTCAATGACGAGATCGATGAAGGCATCCGCGCGGACGCGAAGCTGATCGAGGACTTCCACGCTCTTGCCGGCGGGAAATTCTACGGTCAGGCACTCTCGGAGCATTTCGGCTTCCGGTTCTGGAATGATTCCAACAACCAGCTTCCGGTGCGCGCATACGTGTACCCCGCTTATAAAAAGAGGATGCTCATCTCCAAAACGGATGAAGAGTGGTACTACGACGGGCGCGAATACACCAAGCGGGAAGAGACGATCCCGGATTTCCTGCGTCCGGATGTCAGCGAGATCACGCTCGAGATCTCCTGCGGCAGCAGGATCCCGCTCTCGTATCGGATCACATCGGACGCGGACTGGCTGGAACTGTCTGCAGAGGCCGGAAGAACAGAGAAAACGGATAGTTTGACCATACGAGTCAACAGAGAAAAACTCGATCGGGAAAATATCACCGAGGGCAGGATCGTCATCAGCGACGGGGACGACTGCTTTGTCACGTTCACGCTGCCCGCCTGCGGCAGGGCATATTATGAAAGGATCTGTCGCGAGACCGGCGGCGGGCAGATCCCGGAGGGTACACATCTGTTCTGTGACGGATACGCGGCGGCGGAGGCATCCGGATTTGACCGTCTGGAGAAGACAGAAGAGACACACTACGAGGTGCTCGCACCGTACGGGCGTACCGGCAGCGGCTTAAAGCGCTATCCCAATACGCTTGATCTGGCCGATGTTCCCGCGGAGAAGGTCCCCTGCGCAGAGTATCTGTTCGTATCCGACCACGAGGTGACGTGCGAGGCGGAATTTGTCTTTGCCCCGTCGCTTCCTGTGGACGACTCCAATGCGCAGTTCTTTGCCTGGGCATTGAACGGCGATGCGCCTGTCCGGACAGACACGGTCCTGGACAGCTCCCGACCGATCTTTAACAGCAGGCAGTGGGCGATCGACAACCGACGGAATGCCAAGATCATCACCTGTCAGATGACGCTGAAGAAGGGGATCAACCGCCTGGCGTACCGGCAGCTCAGTCCCAATCTGATCCTGGAGAGGATCGTGCTGTGGGATCAGGCGAAGCAGAAAAAGGAGTCTTTCCTGGGGCCGAAGGAGAGTTACCGGTTCTGAGGCGCAGAGTGCTTTTCTTGCTGTATACTATGCAGAAGAAGTAAAAAATGTGCTAATACAAGTCAAATATTTACATTCTATCTACAACTCTTTTCAGCTATATTTTTACTATGGCTAATCTTCAGCACATTAAACTTACAGCGGCTCTGCTGCTTGTGTGCGCAGTCCTTACGGGATGCGGCGATCAGGGACAGGCGGAGCATTGGGCATATATCCATGAACCCGAGGAGGAAGTGCTCACCCTCAGAGATAACGGCAAGGCCGAGTACAAGGGCGAGAAATTCTCCTACACAAAAGATGACTCTTATATCACCCTGAAGGGTGATTCCGGGACGGACGATCCCCATCGGTATGTGATGGACGGGGATCAGATGATCTTCTACGAGCGTTCTACATACACGCGTGACAGCCAGTATGGCGGAGAAGGGATCGTCGGCGTCTGGACCCAGGGAAACGGCTGGTCCTTCCAGTTCACGGAGACTGGAGAATTCAGCGAGGAAACGCTCTTTTTCGGGCATTACAGTGTCGATGAGGCGGCAGGTACTATCAAGCTGATGTACGACGACCCGATCCAGGATTCGCTCCTGTATTACGAACTGGACGGGGATCAGCTGACGATCGAGTATCCCTGGCCCATGCAGCAGATCACCGGCAAGTAACGATCACAAAGCGGGTTACCGCTTGCGATACGGCGGGTTCCCGCCGGGACACAATTTATTGGGGTGTGTGGCATCCGGCAGGCGGAGTCACACGGCGGCTTGAGGCGAGCCCAAGCCGTTTCGGATCCGGACGGGTCGTCCGGGGCGTCCCCGCAAAAAGTGCTCGTCATGGAGGATTAATATGAAGAAACGACTTGTTTCCGTATTAGTGGCCGCCGTTATGGCCCTGTCCCTTGCGGCCTGCGGCGCTGAGGGCGGTGCTGCGACACCGGCCGGCGGTGGTGACGCGGCCGGCGGCAGCGGCGATGCTCCTGCAGCAACTGCTGATGCGGGCTCCGGCGAAGCCATCACGCTCAACATGTGGTGCATCGCGACCGAGAGTGACTCCAACCGTCATTCTTATGAAGCTGCTATCGCTGACATGGCAAAGAATCATCCCGAGATCACCCTGAACTGGGAAGCGATCGAGAACCAGGCTTACAAGACCAAGATCAAGGCTGCTGTCGCTGCTGACGAGATGCCTGACATCTTCTTCACCTGGTCCTGCGCATTCCTTGGCGACTTCGTCAAGGCCAACAAGGTATATTGCCTGGACGATGCTTACAAGGCCTATGCGAGCGAGCTGCCGGAAGTTATGATGGGCAACTCCACCTATGATGGCAAACACTATGGTGTTCCGCTGACCATGAACATCGTCGGTCTGTTCGCGAACATGGATCTGCTGAAGCAGGTTGGCTATGATGAGATCCCCGGCTCCTATGATGAGTTCATCAAGTGCTGCGATGCTCTGAAGGCTGCGAACATCATTCCTTTCGGCTGCGCCGGCAAGGAGACCTGGTGTGTTACCGAGTATCTTGAGTCTGTTATCGAGAAGAGCGTCGGCGCGGATGCGCTCAACGACATCTTCCTTGGCAGAGCGACCTGGAACAATCCGGATGTCGGCGCTGCGGTTGATGAGTTCCAGAAGCTTGTCAACAACGGCTACTTCGATCCCTCCGGTGCAGGTCTGACCAACGACGAAGTTAAGGCGAACTTCATGGCCGGCAAGTATGCTTTCTACATGAACGGCACATGGAACTGCGCGGACTTCGCAGCTGACGAAGCTTTCTATCAGAAGGTTAAGGTCAGTGAGTTCCCGGTTATCAATGCTGACAAGGCTAAGCTCGGCCAGCTGATCGGCGGACCTTCCGATACTCTTGCTGTTGCTGCTTCTTCTCCGAATGCTGCACGCGCTGCCGACTACACCTTCGAACTCGGCAAGCTGATCTGCCACTATGGCTATCTTGATGGCTGCGGTCTGCCGGCATGGACACCTTACGGCGATACGAGCGGCATCAACGGTCTGACCCAGGCTGTTTCCGAGATCTGCGCAAAGGCTGATTCCTATGTGCTGTTCGGTGACACGGCTATGTCCGCTGAAGATGCGACGACCTATCTGTCCTATGTTGACCAGGTCTATGGCTGCCAGGTCAATGGCACACAGTTCATCGAAGGACTTGCGAAAGACATTCGCTAATCCGTGACTTTTTCCCCCTGCCTCTTTCATCGGAGGCAGGGGGTTTTTCGGGAAGGATCGTTCTATGACTGATCAGGTAGTGGTTAAAAATCCTCAAGCGCAGCGAAGAAAAAAGAATCTTATTCTCGGGTTCAATATCTTTCTCTTCCTGCTCCCTGCTCTGTTTCTGTTCATCAGCATTCTGATCGCGCCGATCGTCGTATCCGTCTATCGGAGCTTTCAGGATTGGAACGGAATGAGCGCGGGCAAATGGTGCGAGCCGAACATATTTCAAAACTATATTGATATGTTTACGAACAGTGTGACCATGAACTTCGTGGTCGCGCTCAAGAATTCACTGATCCTCGCGTTCTTCTCCGTGTTCGTACAGCTGCCGCTCTCACTCGGGCTGGCACTGGTGCTCGGAAGAAAGCCCAAGGGGGAAAGGTTCTTCCTTACCGTGTTCTTTATGCCGGTTCTGATCTCGACCGTGGTTATCGGTCAGCTCTGGCTCAAGATCTACAATCCCGATTACGGTCTGCTCAATTCTTTTTTGAAGCTGATCAACCTTGATACCTGGACACATATCTGGGTCTCCGATCCCAAAACGGCTCTCGGCAGTATCATCGTCCCTACGATCTGGCAGTATGTGGGCTATCATATGCTGCTCATGTATGCGGGCGTCAAAGGTGTATCTCCTGATCTGCGCGAAGCTGCCATGCTGGACGGCGCAACGCCCGGTCAGGTCGACCGCTACGTGGTCATTCCGATCATTAAACCGATCATCCGCGTGAGTGTCATCTTCGCGGTGACCGGATCCCTGAAGGCCTACGACCTTGTCTTCATCCTGACCGGCGGCGGTCCGCAGAAACTGACGGAGGTACCCAGTACGCTGCTGCAGCAGCAGTTGTTCCTCGCAAACAAATACGGCATGGGCAGCGCGATCTCGGTCATGCTGATCATCCTGTGCTTTGCATTTGCGCTGCTGATCACTGCGGTGTTTAGGGAAAAGGATAACTAAGATGAATGATAAAAAGATAAAAGCAGCAGATTTCGATACGACCTACGTTCCCAAGAAATCCAACCCTGTGGTCAAAGTGATCATCATGATCCTGCTGATCATCTGGGCCGGGATCAATATCTTCCCGATCTACTTCATGTTCACATTCTCACTGAAGTCCAACGAGGAGATCTTCGGTCTGAACGTCGCGGGACTTCCCAGAGACTGGATCTGGTCCAACTACAGCCGTGCCATGGGAACAGGCAATATGGGTCTGTATTTCCTGAACAGTATCATTGTGACAGGTGCTTCGATCCTGATCTCGCTGATCGCCGCCATGATGGCGACCTATGCGATCACGCGCATCAAGTGGCGCGGCAATAAACTGACCAACGCATTCTTCATGCTGGGCCTTACGATCCCGATCCAGGCGTCCATCGTGCCGGTCTATGTCGTCCTTTCCAGACTCCACTGGCTGAATAAGTACAGCACCCTGATCATTCCGTATTCGGCTTTTGCGCTGGCCATGGCGATCCTGATCTGTACCGGTTTCATGGTCGAGATCCCGTTTGATCTCGACGAGGCGGCACGCATTGATGGCTGCGGCCTGTGGCGGACATTCTTCAGGATCATCATTCCGCTGATGAAGCCGGCCTACGCGACGATCGGCATCTACTCCTTCCTGCAGTGCTGGAACGAGTTCATGTTCGCCAATGTCTTCATCAGTGATTCCAAACACCGGACAATGCCGGTAGGTATTCAGCAGCTGTCAGGGAGTTACACGACCGACTGGGGTCCGATCGGCGCGGCACTGGTCATTGCGACCTTCCCCACGCTGCTCATCTATGTATTCCTGTCCAGAAGGATCCAGGAGAGCTTCATCGCGGGTGCGGTGAAGGGCTGAAAACCTCTGCCGGGAAACACATCATCCGGAAACATCACGGGGACTGCGCAGGCAGTCCCCGTTTTTGCATGCAGGTCAAAAAAATGCTATAATTTCTTTCATGCATCCGGATACAGATCAAGAAGAGATCACAGAGAAAAAGGTAAGGGGCAGATCCCTTTCCGCAGACTTAAAGAGGATCATCGTGCTGATCGTCGCGCTGATCCTTCTGGCTTTTTTGATCTCCACGTATTTCATCACGGAACATGAACGCCGCCAGCACAGCATGCGCGAAGCGGAAAATGTGCTGATGACACTTTCCAGCAATATTTCCTCCAATCTCAGGAGCTATGCGGAACTTTCCAGGATCGTCATGACGGATGAAAGACTGGCGCCCTTTCTGAAATCAGATGCTTCGCTCGTGGATTTCGGGATGATCAATGATGCCAGATATGCCGTGATGGACATCCTGAATGTGACGGAGGGCGTGGATTCCGTCATGATCTTCCGCAATGACCTGATCATGTTCTCCACGAACCGGTTTTACTATAAGTTCGATCTGGAACGGATGAACGGAACGGAATGGAAAGAGGATATCCTGGAGGCCAAGGGCGGAGCGGTCGTCTCGCTCAACAGCAACGGCGTGGCTAACCGGCCGGATGAAAAACCGGTTGTCACGATCGGCCGCGCGATCTATGATCTGTACACACAGAAGCGGACGGGGATCCTGTTCATGAATATCGCAACCTCCGTGTTCGAACGTATCCTGTGGTCGATGCATGCGGATAATATCTGTATCCTCGGGGAGGACGCGACCTATCTGGCAGGAACCCACGCATATGAATCCTGGTTTTCGGAGGAGTTTCTCGCAGAGGAGATCATACATAAGACCGTGCGTACGGAAAAAGGAAAGATGCTTTTATCCGGCCGCAGGATCCCGGGACTTCCGGTGGTCATTCTGCGTATGACCTCTTTCGGGACCGCCGGGACGCCGTACCGGATCCTGATCGTACTCCTGATCATGATGGTCTTTTTCATGCTGATCGTGCTCAGTGTGGGTACCTATATCACAAAGCGTTTCACGCGGCCGGTTTACGAACTGTCGGCGCGCATGGATCATAACAAGCGCTCGGGCGAGCTGAAAAAGATCGATATGGAACTGCCGTACAGTGAGCTCAATATGCTGGAGAGTGACTACAATGACATGATCGACCACGTCAACGATCTGATCGGGACCGTCATCGACAAGGAGAAGACACTGCAGCGCGCTGAGATGCGCGTTCTGCAGGAGCAGATCAAGCCGCATTTCCTGTATAATACGATCGAGACGATCGGCTGCCTTGCGCTGGACGGCGGCGCCGAAAATGTATATGACGCGCTCGAGACGATGGGGAGCTTTTATCGCAATTTTCTGAGCAAGGGAGAACGCGAGATCCGGCTGAAGCAGGAGGTACGCATCGTGCAGGATTATCTGTCCCTGCAGAAGCTGCGCTACGGTGATGTGCTGGAGGATACCTATGATATCAGCGACAAAGCCGCGGCGTTTGTCGTGCCGAAGCTGATCCTGCAGCCGCTGGTGGAGAACTGCATCTACCACGGGATCCGTCTGAAGGGCGAAAAGGGGCTGATCCGAATCTCCGCTGAGGTGGAGGAGAATGTGCTGCATCTGACTGTCCGTGATACAGGTGTGGGCATGACAAAGGAGCAGATCGAGCAGGTGCTGTCGCCGGCAGCGGAACAGGACAGCTCCGAACGGAGCAGCTTCGGTCTGTGGGGCACCATCCAGAGGATCCGGATCTTCTGCGGCAGGGATGATGTGGTGTCGATCGAGAGTGAGCCGGGAGAATATACGGAGATCCGGCTGAGAATAACAAGAGGCGGTGTATAGGTATGGACAGAAAGATCAGAGTCATGCTGATCGATGACGAGGAATCAGCGCGCAAGCTTCTCAGGGCAGGTATCAAATGGGAGGATCTGAATATGGAGGTGGTCGGCGAGGCCGCCAGCGGGATCGAAGCGATCAACGTGATCGATGATTACCGTCCGGACATCGCCTTTGTGGATATCTCCATGCCGTTCATGAACGGGATCGAATTCACGGAGGTCGTCACGGAGCGTTACCCGCATCTGATCATCATCATCATGACCGCCTTCAACGAGTTTGAGTTCGCGCGGAAATGCGTGAGCCTCTCGGTCTTTGACTATATGCTCAAGCCCATGGTCCGCGCGGAGATCACGAAAGTGCTCGAGCGCGCCGGGGATCGGCTGCGCCGTGAACCGGATCACTGGGATGAGGTGAGACCGGAGAGTGAAGCGGGAGCCTCCGATGAGAGTCAGCCGATGGAAAGCATCCGCAGGTATGTGGAGCAGAATTTTACGGATCCGAGGCTGAACCTCGCCTTTGTCGCGCAGCAGTTCGGCTTCAGCGCCAGTTATCTGTCGAGGAAGTTCAAGCAGGGCACGGGAAAGAATTTCGTGGAGTATCTGACGGAGCTTCGTATGGAAAAGGCCCTAAGTCTGGCGGCTTCCCATGAAAAGATGTTCTGCGCCGCCGCGGAGGTGGGAATTCCGGATCCGAACTATTTCAGCAGATGCTTTAAGAAATATACGGGCAAGAGTTATTCGGAGGTTGCCAAAGAAGCAAATTGACTGCGACGGTCATTCGCCACTGCTTTCATCATCATCTCCGCCGTCATCGCTGTCTTCATCATCATGATCGTCATGATCATCGTCCTCGTCGCCATCATCGTCTGAATGATCGGTTTCTTCGGAATCGTGATCATCCTCGCTGTCATCATCGTCATCGCCGCTGTTGCTTTTCGGTTCGGAGGTTTCCGTCTGCTCTTTTTTGACGGTCACCCAGCGGTAGAAGAAGGCGTGGTTGCCGATCATCGTATATTCGGCGATGCCGTAGTAGTCCGCGTAGTATTTTGTCATGAAAAAGAGGTAGTCGCCGACACGCGCGCCGTCCAGAACCTCGCGTGCCGCCTGCATGCAGGTGGAGTTCGGACCGCGTGAGATGATCAGCTCGACCTTGCCGGAGCGGTAGGAGGCGAACTGCATATTCTGCGTGATGACGCCGACGACTGTGTTGGGGAAGGCGGAGCTCTTGACACGGTTCATGATGACGCTGCCCACGGCCAGCTTGCCGGTGTAGGATTCCCCATCCGCCTCGGCCTGGATCGTCGCCGCGAGCCACGTCCATTCATCCGCGCTCGCAGCGTACGAACCGGAGGTATCCTCTCTCTCTCGGGCCAGGCGTTCCGCGATCTGCCGCGCCAGTTTGGCCTGTGCTTCGGCGGTCTGGGCTTCCAGCGATTTCATCTTCGCGTCGAGCTCCTTCAGCTGCTGATCGTAGCTTTCCAGCTTGCTCCTTTCCGAGGAGAGGCTGCTGTTGGTGCTGCTTAACTGTCCGCGTACGGTATCGGTCAGATCGGTCAGTTCCTCATGGCGCTCGTCGAGTTCTGACTGGTAGGAGTCCAGCTCGGATTCCTTGTCTTCAACGATCGCTTTCTGCGCGCTGATCCGTTCCTGGAGCGCCTGATATTCGGCGATCTTCCGGAAATCGTATTCCACAACGGCATTCAGGTATTCGGACCTGGTCAGAAATTCCGACATGGAGCCGGATTCGAGCAGAAGGCGTGCCATCCCGCCGGTACCGCCGCTCTCATAGATCGACTGGAGCCTCTTCTTGAGATCGGCGTAGCGGGCGGCTTCCTCGGCCTGTGCGGCCATCAGATCACCGCTCAGATCGACGATCTCCGAGGAGACCTCGGCGAGTGCCTCCTGGGTTTCGGAAATCTTTTCGCTCAGATCATCGAGCTGGTTCGTGTATCCGCTGATCTCCGCCTTGAGCTCGCGGCTCTGGCTCTGGAGATTGCTGACATTGGATTCTGTCTGCTCCTTCTGGCCCTGCAGAGCGTTGATCGCATCCTTGGTCTCACGGGTCTGTTTCTCCAGATCGGAGATGGACTGCTGGGTCTTTGCCTCCTCCTGCTGCATCGCTTCGATGGAGTCGGCATATTCATCCGCCCGGACAGCGATCGAAAGCTGTGACACCGCAAGTGCCGCAAGCAGGGCTGCCGCCAGAAATCTCGGTTTTCGGATACGTACATTTCTCATAAAAACCGCCGGAAAAGCAAAGTCAACCTTGATATTATATCATATCCTTTGTTATACTTAAACAAGTTTCATTTCATGTAATCCTATCATTTCGGAGGGCTCGATCATGAGAAGAGAAAATGAACGCAAACCCCTGGTCACGAACATCTACACCGCCGATCCGTCCGCACATGTCTTTGACGGCAAGATCTACATCTATCCTTCCCATGACGTGGAGCGGGATGTTCCGGATGACGACGACGGCGATCAGTACATGATGGAGGACTATCACATCCTCTCCATGGACTCCCTGGATGCGCCCTGTGTCGATAACGGCGTGGCGCTCCACCAGGACAATGTTCCCTGGGTAAGCAAGCAGATGTGGGCACCGGACGCGTTTTACAAGAACGGAAAGTATGTCCTGGTCTTCCCGGCCAAGGATAAGGACGGGATTTTCCGGCTTGGTTCCGCGGTATCCGACAGCCCTGTCGGACCGTTCACACCTTACGAGCATCCCATCGCGGGCAGCTACAGCATCGATCCTGCGATCCTCATCGATGACGACGGTAAGGTTTACTGCTACAACGGCGGACTCTGGGGAGGCCAGCTCGAGATGTGGCAGTCCGGACATTTCAATCCCGACGAAAGACGCCCTGCCGGACATGAACCGGCCCTCGGACCTCTTTTCGCGCAGCTTTCCGATGACGGGAGCGCTTTCCTGACGGAGCCCAGACAGGTACAGATCCTCGATGAGAGCGGACATCCGCTCGAAGCGCAGGACGAGGACCGCAGATATTTTGAGGGACCCTGGATGCACAAGCATCATGGAAAGTATTATCTTTCCTATTCCACGGGCACGACGCATTATATCTGCTATGCGGAGGGCAGCAGCCCGGAGGGACCGTTCATCTATAAGGGCCGCATTATGGAGCCCGTGCTCGGCTGGACAACGCATCACTCCATTGTCGAGATCGGCGACGAGTGGTATCTTTTCTACCATGACTGCGAGCTGTCGGGCGGCGTGACGCATGAGAGATGCGTCAAGTACACCAAACTGAACATCGCGGAGGACGGTACGATCGAGACGATCCACCCCTACGACTGATGTGAAAATCCCGCTCTGCGGAAAAAGTGTGCGCTTAAGGCGCGGAATGGAGGTACAGCATGAAGATCTATTCAGTAACGGACCACGAGTTCAAACCCTACGGCAAGGTGCTTACGGGCTATCAGACCGACGGCCTCATGAAGGCGCTGGATGAAAAGACGCCTCTTCCGGATGGTGTGGACTATGTGATGAGCGAAGCGGCGCTCGAATATACGGATATCTTCGGCGCCCTGCAGAACAACGCTTACGGCGGCATGCCGATCCAGATCGGCTACTGCAACGGCCATAACACGAAGCTCAACTGCCTTGAGTATCACCGGGACAGCGAGCTCAACATCGGTTCGACGGACTTCATCCTGCTGCTCGCCAAGGCCGACGATATCGTGGACGGAAAACTGGATACCTCGAAGGTCATGGCCTTTAAGGCATTAAAGGGCCAGGTCGTCGAAGTATATGAGACGACCCTTCACTATGCGCCCTGCTCCGCAGCTGCGGGAGCAGGCTTCAAGGTGGCGATCCTACTGCCCAAGGGGACGAACGGCGCGGTGCCGAATCTCACCCCGGTCAACGAGGAAGACAAGTGGATGACCGCCTGCAATAAGTGGCTGCTCGCACATGCCGAGTCCTCCGAAGCCGGAAGCGGAGCCTATGTGGGACTTACCGGTGAGAATATCGATATCGCCGGTCTGATCTGAAACGAAGGCCTCTGAATAAGATAAGATCATGAAAAACACCCCGCCCCGGAATGCTCCGGCGGCGGGGTGTTCTTTGCTCTCTTTTATATAATAACGGATGATATTATATCTGTCTGCATTAAATATCAATCGATATTATACGGAATCTTTCTTCGGTACATGTGCTCCTGTAAAGGAGACGACAGCGACAAGTCTGCCGGTATTGTCGGTCACACTGACTTCGAAAAAGGAAGTGGTCCGGCCGTCTTTGATGAGCCGCGCCTCGGCAGTGAGGACATCTCCCTTGACGGAAGCCAGGAAAGTTGCCTGTCCCACGAGACTGACCGTAGCGGTCAATTTATCGTAGTTGGAGGCGACAGCGAAGGCAAAATCCGCCAGCGTATAGATAGCGCCGCCCATGACGCCGCCGTAGGCGTTCCTGTGGTTCTCAGTGATCGGCATGCTGCATTTTGCATAGTTTTCACCGATCTCATCGATGACAGCGCCCGATAATCCGGAGGCATACCGGTCTCTGGAAAACAGATTTCTTGCTTCTTCAAGGGATCCCATGGCAGTTCCTTTCTTCCGTTCAGGAATCGTCTGCAACGGGGAATATTGTACCTTATCTCGGGGATATGTCAAGGTCGCAAAACGCAACATAAGCAGCAATTTTTGCACTATGAAGAACGTGCAGGGGTGTTGACAAGTCAGTTTACGAACTGCATAATAGGGATGTGGCAAATATTGCTCCGATGGAGGCACTCATGGCGAAAACCAAAGTAAAGGTTCCGGTTAAGAAGCAAAGCTTCGGCGTCTATATGAAGCGGTACTGGCAGCTGTATCTGCTGCTCGCACTTCCGGTCATCTATCTGATCGTCTTCAAGTATGTACCGATGGTCTATGTGCAGATCGCATTCAAGAAATACAACATTACAAAGAGTCCCTGGGTGATGCCCTGGGCCAAGAACAACGGTATGGAGTACTTTATCAAGGCGTTCTCCAATCCGGATTTCCGCCGGGCTCTCCGCAATACGATCGGCCTGAATCTGCTCGATCTGGTGATCGGGTTCCCGATCCCGATCATCTTTGCGCTGATCCTCAACGAGCTGGTGTTCACCCGCTTTAAAAAGGTCGTACAGACGATCACCTACATGCCGCACTTCCTTTCGTGGGTCATCATCTACGGTCTGGCGATCCAGCTGTTCGCTCCCTCCACGGGTCTGGTCAACATGCTGATCACCAATCTGGGCGGCACGGCGGTTCCTTTCCTCAACGATACCGCCCACTGGGTCGGGACATACATCTTCCTGGGCGTCTGGCAGAGCTTCGGCTGGAATTCCATTGTGTATCTGGCTGCGATCGCCGGCATCAATTCGGAGCTTTATGAAGCGGCGAGCGTGGACGGGGCCGGGCGGTTCCAGAAGATGTGGCATATCACTCTGCCCGGCATCAAACCGACGATCGTGATCCTGCTGATCATGGCGATCGGTAATATCCTCGGATCCGGATTTGACCGTCCGTTCGCTCTGCAGAACAACCTGGTCATGGATTGGGCGGAGGTGATCTCCACTTACGTGTACCGGGCCGGTATCAAGGGTCTACAGTTCTCCCTGACAACGGCAGTCGGTCTCTTCCAGTCGGTGGTCGGCGTGATCTTCCTGCTCGGAGCCAACGCACTTTCGCGCAAGCTCGGCGAGCGCGGTCTCTGGTAAGAAGGGAGGGGATGAGCGATGAAGGTGAAATCTCTTTCCGGTAAGATCGGTGACTGGGTATTTGTGATCATCTGCGTGATCATTTCGCTGCTCTGCATCCTGCCGATGATCAATCTGCTGGCACGTTCCCTTTCGGGGACGGATTATCTGGTCCGCCATGAGATCTATCTGCTCCCCAAGGGGATCAATTTTGACGCGTACACCACGGTCCTCAAGGATCCCAAGTATATCCGGGCATTCCTCTATACGGTGGTCCTGACGATCGTCTGCACGGTCTTTTCCCTCTTTATGACTACGATCTGCGCGTATCCGCTGATCTTTCCGGGACTTAAGGGCAGAGGCTTTGTCAACGTGATGATCACGATCACGATGTTCTTTAATGCGGGCACGATCCCCAACTACCTGCTCATGCAGAAGATCGGCTTCCTGGACAAACCGATCGTTCTGATCGTTCCGTACTGCCTGAGTGTCTACAATATGATCATCATGCGCAGCTTTTTCTACGGGATCCCGGATTCCCTCCGCGAGTCGGCGGAGATCGACGGAGCCAGTTATCTGCGGATCCTGTGGTCGATCTATGTGCCGCTCTCCAAACCGGTTCTGGCTACGCTTGCTCTGTTCTATGCGGTCGGACGCTGGAACGGTTACTCCGATGCACTGATGTACATCAAGAAAAATGAGTTCTATCCACTGCAGCTGCTTTTGTACAACGTGCTGAACAATATCAACAGCGTGGAAGTGGCGACACAGGAGGGCTTTTCGACACCGGGACTTTCGGATTCGTTAAAGGCCGCGATCGTCATGTTCTCAACGATCCCGATCCTGTGCATCTATCCGTTCCTGCAGAAGTATTTCATCCACGGCGTCATGGTCGGTGCGGTCAAGGAATAAGCAGATATCCGAGAGAAGAAAGAGCCGCCTGTCTTCTGGGTGACAGAGGCTTTTTCGATAGATGTAACAAGCAACAAGAAAAGGAGGCAAAACATGAAGAAAAAGGTACTTTCAACATTGCTTGCCGGTATGATGGTCCTGTCTCTGGCGGCCTGCGGTGGCGAAACAGGCACACAGCAGCCTGCGGAGCAGCCCGCTGCCACCACCGAGACCAAGACTGAAGAACCGGCAGCAGAAGAACCCAAGGCAGAGGAGCCTGCCGCAGAGCCGGCTGCCGAAGCCGAGCCGACCGGCGAACTTGTCGACGGCAAATTTGCCGACACAAGAGAGATCACGGTCGAGATCTATGACCGTGGCAATGACGGCGGTTCCGATCCGGAGAACAACGATTACACCCGTTGGATCCAGCAGCAGATGCTCGAAAAGCACAACGTCAAGGTCACTTTCCAGAAGGTTCCCCGCTGGACCGAGGTTGATGATATCAACAACCTCCTTGCAGGCGGCACGGCACCTGATGTCTGCGTGACCTATTCCTATCCGACGATCAAGACCTATGCGGATATGGGCGGTGTTATCGACCTTCGTCCCTACATCGACGATTACAAGGCCGATCTTCCGAATCTCTGGAACTGGCTGGGTGAGTCCAACCTGTACTGGGATTCCGATCCTTCCGACGGGACGACCTGGGCGATCGAGGCAAAGCTTGCCAACATGAGCCGTGTGGTCACCTACATTCGCAAGGACTGGCTGGATGCCCTCAACCTCCCCCTGCCGACCACCAAGGCGGAGTTCCATGATGCTCTTGTTGCATTCAAGGACAACGCGGACACTCTTCTCGGCAAGGATGCTGCAAAGATGGTCCCTTATTCCGTCAGCTATGACGTAGGCTGGAGAGCAGCGACCCTGATCGAGTCCTTCATCGATCCCAAGATCAGCGACAAAGAATACTATGTCAACGGATTTGATGACAGAAAACTTACCCAGAACGGAACCAAGGATGCGGTCAAGCTCCTCAACGAGTGGTACAACGAAGGCCTTATGTGGAATGATTTCGCGATCTATTCCAGCGGCGATACGACAGAGGATGATATGATGAAGGCCGGTTATGTCGGCGCCTTCACGCACAACTGGGATTATCCTTTCCGCAACGGTGACGACTCCATCGAAGCCAACCTCAAGAGAAACGTCGGCGAGAATGCTGTATTCGTAGCCTGTGATCCGTTTGAGGACAAGAACGGCGGCCACAACAAGTTCCAGGCCGGCCCGATCGACCGTAAGGTCTTCTTCCCGAGCACCAACGATGAGCCTCTGGCTTCCATGCTCTATCTTGACTTCATCTCCGATCCTGCGACCATCGAGTACCTGCAGGTTGGTGAGGAAGGCGTGACACATACCGTTAACGAGGCGGGCGCATATCAGATCCAGGCCGCAACGGGCGATGCGATCCAGAACTCCGGTATGAACATTGACTACACGATCACCTGCAACGGTCTGCACCTGACCAGCGAGGATCTGACCATGAACAGCCTTGCATATTCTTATGCCGGGATCGACCCGCAGCTGGTCATTGATGCTTACAAGATCGCCAACACGGATGCCCGTGTCGGTATCAATGTCCCGGTTGGTGACATTGAGGCGGAAGGCGGCGTCGGCGACACACTCTCCAGCAAGAGAGATCAGGTGTACGACAAGGCTGTGAGCGCACCTGTGGCTGACTTTGACAAGGTCTGGGACGAGGGTATCGCTGATTACCTCGCAGCAGGCGGACAGGCGATCATCGATGAGCGTACGGCAGCTTTCGAGCGTGTCTTCGGCGATGCCGACATGATTCCCTGATCATCAGACAAGGCAGTACGCAGTGAAATAACTGAACAATTCACAGAAAGCCGGGGAGATCCTCCCCGGCTTTCTGTTTTTGCGAACTCTGATCTGCAGACTGGAAGATGGCGTATAAAAGGCTTATAATGCTTATATCATGGAATTCATTCAACGCTTTCAACTGGATCTGATGCTGGTGATGATCGGCGTGTGCGGTATCCTCGCCGTCATGGCCCTGCTCACAAAGACGCTTTCCAGGAAACGGCGGCATGCTCTGGTCGCTCTGGAGACCAGTGTCATGCTGCTGCTGTTCTTTGACCGGCTGGCGTATATCTACCGCGGTGATGTCAGCAGCTTCGGCTTTCTCATGACCCGCGTCAGCAATTTCTGCGTATTCTTTTTCTCGCTGTTCATGATCCATGCGGTGAATCTCTATCTGGCGGATCTGATCCGGAAGGATGGAGAGATCTACACCGCATCAAAGATCCTGGTCGCTGTCGAAGCGCTGTTTCTGGCGGGGGTGATCCTGCTGATCGTTTCCCAGTTCACGGGACTCTATTATACTTTTGATGAGCAGAACCGTTACCAGCGGGCAGACGGTTTTATCATCTGCTATCTTTTCCCGCTCGTTATGACAGCGCTGCAGATCGTCGTGGTCCTCAGGAACCGTCAGAATATCCGGGCGCACATACGGGTGCCGGTACTGCTGTTCATGATCATCCCGTATCTGGCATCTATCGCGCAGATCTTTCTTTACGGGATCTCACTGACCAATCTCGCCACCGGCGGACTGGTGATCATGCTTTACATTTACGCACTGCAGGACCTCTCCGAAGTGGCGGCGAATGCGAATCGGATGAAGATCCGCTATCTGCAGGAGGAGCGAAGGAAAATACGCAACCTGTTCGAGGAGACGGCCGAAGCGCTGGTCAGTGCGATCGATGCCAAGGACCGCTATACGCACGGTCACTCCTCACGGGTGGCCAGGTATTCCGAACGGATCGCGAGACTGGCCGGTATGAGTGACAGCGAGTGTGACGATGTCTATTTCGCGGCGCTCCTCCATGACGTCGGCAAGATCGGGATCCCGGATTCCATCATTAACAAGGACGGCCGTCTGACGGAGGATGAGTACGCGGTCGTGAAACGCCACCCCGAGATCGGCAGGGCGATCCTCGCCAACATCTCCCACACCTCCGACCTGACCGTCGGGGCACATTATCATCATGAGCGCTACGATGGCAAAGGTTATCCGGAAGGACTCAAGGGGGATAAGATTCCGGCTGTAGCAAGGATCATCGCCGTGGCGGATTCCTATGACACGATGACATCACGCCGCAGTTACCGCAATCCAATCCCGCAGGCGATCGCCCGGGAAGAATTTGTCAAAGGCGCGGGGACACAGTTTGATCCGGAATTCGCGCAGATCATGGTGCAGCTCATCGACCAGGATGAGGATTACCGTATGAAGGATAACGGTGACTTTCTGGAACTCTCGATGACAAAGCAGCTGCATCTGACCGAGCAGGGCTTTACCTTTTCCCAGGGAGCACTGATCGTGGATGCTCCCACGAGGCTCCGGTTCAGGGCAAAGGCTGATCCGGGACATTCGGGCAAGGAGAGCGTACCGGTCCTGCTGCTCTATGATTCCGAGGACAAGCTGGTACACGCCGAAAACGAGAGAGGGAACACCGCCGAATGCACGGTATACGGACAGATCCGGTTTGATGGTTCGACCTCCATGGGCTCGGCCAGACTGATCAGTACGACGCACATGGAGAACGGAGACTTCTCTGGGGCCGACGCGGGAGAGGATACAGCGCCGGAAGAGTACTATGAGGCGGAGGTCGTCCGTTACCGGGATCACATCCGTGTCAGGATGACCGGCAGTCGTCTCAGGGCGGAGCATATTGTTGCCCTGCCGTACAGTGCCTGCTTTGCTTATGTCGCCATCACGGGTGCGCATTGCATGATCGACCGCATCAGTGTGGAAAGAGATCATGAAAAGATTGGGCCGGGAGATATTCCGCGGATCGCCCCGGAGATCCGTTTTGACGACGGACCCGAGGGGGATCTTCCGAACCTCCAGATCGACGGCTACCGCAGTGACGCCACGGAAGGGATCCCATTGAGGGATTCCCTGAAGCTGAGCTTTCATGCAAAGAGCTTGCCGATGTCCAAACTGGTCTGGCACTGCCCATTTGTGGTCCTCTATGATGCCGAGGGCGGCATCTGCCGGGGCAGGGATTACCGGGAATTTGCCCTGATCCGCTTTGACGGGGAGCACTGTCCGCTGACCGATCACGCGGTAAACGAGACAAGGACGACCAGGACAGAGACGTTTGGCAGCTGGGACAAGTGGAAGGAGCGGAACCAGGAGGGACTGGACTGCAGTGTGAAGATCAGGCGCAAAGGAAACAGGATCATCACCGTGGTCGATCATGCGGGGCTGCGTACACAGACTGTCACGACGGTCACAGACGAGGATTCACCGGAGGTCTTTGCGGCGCTGACGGGAGATCTGGTTGCGCTGACAGAGATCCGGATCGCCCGGTGATGTGCAGTGTCCGAGGCCGGAACACTTGCATAACTGCTGGGATTCTCCTATAATGAATGAGGCCGCTCCGGGGACCACGGAAGCGGACGAAAAGCGGGGTGTGGCCCAGTTGGTAGGGCGCGTGCTTTGGGAGCATGAGACCGCAGGTTCGAGTCCTGTCACCCCGAGTTTTTGGTGCTGTGATATAATGAGCAGGTAACTTGGTTCACAGGCGGAGCTGACTTCATGCAGATCATATCCTTTGTTTTTCTTGGCTTTTTTGCGGTCGTAACAGCGGGTTACTATCTGTTGCCCGCAGGTGTTCGGCATATCTGGCTCTTCGCGGCGAGCATGCTCTTTTACTTCTCACAGGGCCCGGCCCATACGGTGTTTCTCCTGTTTTCGATCCTTTCCACCTGGATCGGGGGACTGCTGCTGGAAAAGGCGGAGGATAGCGCGAAAAAGAAGGCGATCCTCGCCGGTATCCTGATCTGCAATCTTCTGGTTCTGCTGTATTTCAAATATATCGGATTTCTGTCGGCGGGCCTCCTGACAAGTCCGATCCTGCCGGTCGGCATATCATTTTATCTGTTTCAGTCCGCGGGCTGCCTGATCGATGTGTATCGCGGGACGATCCCTGCGGAGCGGGATCCGATCCGTTACGCACTGTTTGTAAGCTTTTTCCCGATCGTCCTGTCCGGACCGATCGAACGGGGCGGCCATCTGCTGCCGCAGCTCCAGAGGCCATACTTTGAGAAGATCCGATTTGACGCGGAGCGCATCAGGGACGGAGCTGTCCGTATGCTCTGGGGGTATTTCTGCAAGATGGTTCTCGCGGACCGGATAGCGATCGCTGTCGATACTGTTTATGCCACGACGGATGCTTACGGCGGTGCGGTTCTGTTCCTGACGACAGTTCTGTATACCTTTCAGATCTATCTGGATTTTGCGGGGTATTCCTCCATTGCGATCGGTGCGGCCAAAGCTCTTGGTATCGATGTCATGGAAAACTTCGATACTCCGTATCTGGCCAGGAGCATCCGGGAGTTCTGGCGCCGCTGGCATATCTCACTTTCCACGTGGTTCCGTGATTATCTTTATATTCCGCTGGGAGGGAATCGCCGGGGGCAGACCAGAAAGCTGCTGAACCTGCTGATCGTCTTTGTGCTGAGCGGTCTTTGGCACGGGGCGGGATGGACTTTTCTGATCTGGGGGCTGCTGCACGGCATCTATCAGGTGGCCGGGAATCTGTTAGCACCGGTTCGCGGACGGATTGCCGAAAGAGCCTTCGTGGAAAAGAGTGGAGAGAGCTTTTCTCTTCGTGTCCTGCAGACTGCCTGGACATTTCTGCTCGTCAATTTCGCGTGGGTCTTTTTCCGGCTTGGGACGGTCGGTGAGGCTCTCGGTGTTTTCCGCGGATTTGCACGGCCCGCGCTATGGGAACTGTTCGACGGAACACTCCTGACCACGGGACTGAATACGGCGGAATGGCGTCTGGTCGCGCTGGGTATCCTGCTGGTATTTGCGGTCGATCTGCTCCGTCTGAAAGGTGTGCAGATCGCGGAGTGGATTTCAAAACAATTGTTATTTATCAGGTGGCCTGTCTACATCGCAGGTGTTGTTCTGGTCCTTGTCTGCGGCGTGTGGGGACCCGGATATGACACGGCGAGTTTTATCTACTATCGGTTTTAGACCGGGTTGCTGATATGGCCCGTAACTGCCGGATACTTGACGCTGTACGGGTGATTTGCTATTCTTAAACTGCCGCAGCGGGCAGGATCGGAGGTACATGGCATTGGAAAGCAGAGAAGCACGGGAAAACAGCACGGAGGAACTAGTCAAACGCTATCGGATCGATGTCATGCAGATGGCGAGATATCTCCCCTGGCTGGCAGAGCATGCAGGCAAGCAGGTTTCGGACACCTATCAGAACGACAACATGTCACACACCATACCGTTTCCGGTATATGATTCCACACTATTATCGTTTATCAAGGAGTTTCAGCGAACGTCGATGATCGATCGCAACTATGTCTATGTGTACAGCCGGAACCGTCTCCGCAGTGCCGAGGATGAAAAGCGGTTCATCGAGCAGGCGGATATCAAGAACATGAAGGAACTCGCCGGGATCCTTTCAAAATATGTGATCGAGGGCAATGTACGCGGTGCCGTCTGGACTGAGGGTGTGACAAACGGCGTTTACTATGCCGCTCTGTCCAAGATGAAAGAGATCATAGAGTTCTGGGGCAAAGAAGCCAGAGATGTACGTTAAGCAGGAGGATGCAGCATGGGCGGCGTAAGACGGATCTATGTGGAAAAGAAAAAGGAATTCGCAGGCGGTGCACGCGAGGTGCGCCATGAACTGCGTCATTATCTCGGGATCAAGGGAGTAGAGGATGTACGCATGCTCATCCGCTATGATGTAGAGGGTGTGAGCGATGAGGTGTTTGACAGGGCCTGCGTGACGGTCTTCTCCGAGCCACCGGTAGATGACTTTTACCTGGAACAGGTCGAGGTACCTGCCGGGGCCAGGATCTTTTCCGTGGAGGCTCTGCCCGGACAGTTCGATCAGCGCGCGGATTCCGCTGAGCAGTGCATTCGTTTTATCAGGGAAGATGAGACGCCGGTGATCAGAACGGCGGTCACTTATATAATAGCAGGTGATATTTCTGACGAAGAGTTTGAAAAGATCAGGAACTATGAGGTCAACCCCGTTGATTCGAGAGTGACGGATGAGAACAAGCCGCTGACGCTCGAGACAGCCTATGAGGAACCCGCGGATGTAGCGATCCTCACGGGCTTCTGCACGATGCCCGATGATCAGCTTCATAAGCTCTATGACTCCCTGTCGCTGGCGATGACATGGGCGGATTTCTGCTGGATCAGAGATCATTTCAAAAACGAGGAGCACCGTGATCCCACGATGACGGAGATCCGTGTGCTCGATACTTATTGGTCGGATCACTGCCGTCATACGACCTTTGGCACGCAGCTGACGGATATCAAATGGCCTGAAGGGGATTATCAGACGGCGATCAGAGAGAGCTATGAGCGCTATCTCGCGGCACGCAGTGAACTGTATCCCACCGAGCAGCGCCGCAGGGAAAAGCCGATCTGCCTGATGGATATTGCTCTGATGGGAATGAAGAAACTCAAGGCGGACGGCCTGCTCACCGACATGGAGGAATCCGAGGAAAACAACGCCTGCACGATCGAAGTTCCAGTGACCGTCACGGTCAATGGGAAAGAGGAGACGGAGACCTGGCTGCTGTTCTTTAAGAATGAGACACACAATCATCCGACGGAGATCGAACCTTTCGGCGGAGCCGCGACATGTCTGGGCGGCGCGATACGCGATCCGCTTTCCGGACGCGGTTATGTGTATCAGGCGATGCGTGTGACAGGTGCGGCGGATCCGACGGTTCCGGCTTCACAGACGCTTCCCGGCAAGCTCTCCCAGAAGAGGCTGGTGCGCGGAGCGGCTGCGGGCTATTCCTCCTACGGCAATCAGATCGGCCTGGCAACAGGCCTTGTGCGGGAGATCTATCATCCCGGCTATGTGGCCAAGCGCATGGAGATCGGTGCTGTGATGGGTGCGGCGCCCAAGAGCGCCGTGCGGCGGGAGTCACCGAGACCCGGAGACATCGTCATCCTGCTGGGCGGCCGGACCGGCCGTGACGGGATCGGCGGCGCCACAGGCTCATCCAAGGCGCATGATACGGCATCACTCACGACCTGCGGCGCGGAGGTGCAAAAGGGCAATGCTCCGACAGAGCGAAAGCTTCAGCGTCTGTTCAGACGTCCCGAGGCGGCGCATCTGATCCGCAAGTGCAACGACTTCGGTGCCGGCGGTGTCTCGGTCGCGATCGGTGAACTCGCGCCGGGTCTGGATGTCAATCTTGATCTGGTACCCAAGAAATATGCCGGTCTGGATGGTACCGAGCTCGCGATCTCCGAGTCGCAGGAGCGCATGGCTGTAGTCATCGATCCCGCGGATCGTGAGGAGTTTCTGGGCTACGCAGCGGAGGAAAACCTGGAGGCGACAGAGGTGGCGGTGGTCACGGAGTCCCCGAGGCTGGTACTCTCGTGGCGGGGCAGGAAGATCGTCGATCTCTCCCGCGCGTTCCTGGATACGAACGGAGCACCGCAGCAGACGCAGGTGCAGGTCAAGCTTCCGGACAGGAACCAGAACCCGCTCGGAGGAATTGTTAATACGGAAATTAAGAAAGCCCTCGAGCAGGGAGATGTCAGGCAGGCGGTCCTTTCCTCGCTGGCGGATCTGAACGTCGCGTCCCAGAGGGGACTTGCCGAGATCTTTGATGCATCCATCGGCGCGGCCTCCGTGGAAATGCCGTTCGGCGGTGTGTATCAGCAGACACCGACGCAGAATATGGCGGCCAAACTGCCGGTACTGCGCGGGGAGACAGATGAAGCTTCCATGATGGCCTTTGGCTTTGAACCGGTGCTCTCGGATTTCTCCCCGTATCACGGAGCAGTCTATGCCGTTACGGAATCGATCGCGAGGATCGTGGCAGGCGGCGGAGATCCGCGGGGGATCCACTTCACCTTCCAGGAGTATTTCCGCAGGATGGTGGACAGGAGCGACTGGAGCGAGCCGTTCACGGCACTGCTTGGGGCGTTTGACGCGCAGCTCGGATATGGTCTGGCTTCCATCGGCGGCAAGGACAGCATGTCCGGATCATTCAATGACATTCATGTGCCGCCCACGCTGGTCTCGTTCGCGGTCGACATGACTAAGGCCGGAGAGCTTGTGACGCCGGAACTGAAAAAGGCGGGTAACCGCCTGGCCGTTGTCCGGATCGATAAGGATGAAAACGATCTGCCGGTCTATGAACAGGTGCTGGCACTGTATGATCAGGTGCGCGCCCTGATGCAGGGACAGGTGATCGTTTCCTGTTACGCGCTGGATCTGCAGGGCATTCTGCCGGCAGCGGCGGTCATGGCGTTCGGCAACGGACTGGGGATCAAAATAACGGGCGATATTGATAAAGAGGACCTCTTCCGGAGCACGCCAGGTGACCTGCTTCTGGAGGTATCAAGTGATATGATATCAGATGATATTAATCAAAAACTGGCCGCTCTTTCCGGATTTTCCTGGGTTGGAGAGAGTACGGATGACAAAAAGATAAATCTGGATATAACAAGCGCCAAAATCGAAGTCAGCATTGAGGACGCGATGGCTGCCTGGACAGGAACCCTCGAACCGGTCTTCAAGACCCGGGCCAGTGAGGACCGGAAGGAGCTTGCGGACAGGCCGTATCATACAGACAAAGTTTATGTCTGCAGGCATAAGGTGGCAAAGCCTGCGGTGTTTATCCCGGTATTCCCCGGAACAAACTGCGAATATGATACGATGCGTGCCTTTGAACAGGCGGGCGCGGAGGTCAGCACAAGGGTTTTTAAAAACCGGGATGCCGCGGATATCCGTGAATCGGTCGAGGCCTTTGAACGCGAGATTGAAAATGCACAGATCGTGATGTTCCCGGGAGGATTCTCTGCCGGTGATGAGCCGGACGGCAGCGCCAAGTTTTTTGCGACGGCGTTCCGCAATGCCAGGATCCGTCAGGCGCTGCAGAAGCTGCTGGATGAGCGTGACGGTCTGGTACTGGGGATCTGCAATGGCTTTCAGGCGATCATCAAGCTGGGCCTTGTACCGGAGGGCCGGATCGTGGATGAGCAGACAGATGTGTCGCCGACGCTGACCTTTAATACGATCGGCAGACATATCTCCCGCATGGCTTATCTTAAGGTCGAATCAAACAAGTCGCCCTGGCTGCAGCTTGCCGATATGGATCAGGTCTACGCAAATCCGGCATCCCATGGCGAGGGGAGATTTGTCGCGCCGGACGATGTGATCGAAAAGCTCTTTGCAAACGGTCAGATAGCGACCAGATACTGCACGCCTGACGGGAACCTCACGATGGATGATGCGTGGAACCTCAACGGCTCCTACTGCGCGATCGAGGGGATCACCTCCCCTGACGGCAGGTGCTTCGGCAAGATGTGCCACAGCGAGCGCATCGGTAACGGCGTCGCAAAGAACATTGTCGGGGAGCAGGATATGCGGATCTTTGCCGCCGGAGTAAAGTACTTTACGTGATGAACTGCAATTATGACAGACAGATGCAGCAGGAAGCTGACAGGTGGCGCGGAGGAGAAAGACCTCCGCGCCTTCTTCTGCACGCCTGCTGTGCCCCATGTTCCTCGGCGTGCCTGGAGAGACTTCTCCCTGATTTTGAGATCACGGTCTTTTATTTCAATCCGAACATCGACGACGCGGCGGAGTACAGAAAGCGCGTGGAGGAGGAAAAACGCCTGATCGGAGCACTCAATGAAAGGATCCGAAGCGGCATCGGACAGGATCCTGACCATGTGTTCCGGGAGATCTCGGTGATCGAAGGCACCTGGGATCCGGCAGTGTACTACAGCGCCGTGCGGGGACTGGAAAAGGAACCCGAGGGCGGAAAACGGTGCACGGCATGTTTTCGCCTGCGTCTGGAAGAGACGGCACGGGTCGCGGCAGAAGGGCAGTTCGACTTCTTTACGACAACGCTCACGATCAGTCCCTTAAAGGACGCGGAACGCCTCAACGTGATCGGCGGAGAAGAGGGGCGCAGGGCCGGTGTCCGCTGGCTCCCCTCGGATTTCAAAAAGCGGGGCGGCTATCAGAGGTCGATCGAACTGTCCCGGGAGTATGATCTGTACCGGCAGAATTACTGCGGCTGCAGTTTTTCCAAAGCGGAAAGAGAAAGATAACACGCGTTATTTCTTGCGCAGCGTATCCCGATCTGCTAAAATATATTCGCTTTTTCGCCATTTCCCTGCTTCAGAAAGGTATGTAGATATGCAGAAACTGATCGATCTGATCTCAGAAAAAGTGAGCGCCGCTTTCGAAGCGGCCGGCTTTGATCCTGCCATGGGACAGGCGGTGCTCTCCAACCGTCCGGATCTTTGCGAGTATCAGTGCAACGGCGCGATGGCTCTGGCCAAAACACTGCACAGACCGCCCTTTGAGATCTCGGATGCGGTCGCCGCAAAGCTCGTCGAGACGGATAGTGAGACGTTTGCAGCTGTACAGTCCGTAAAACCCGGATTTTTGAACCTGACGCTTCAGCCGGAATTTGTCCGGGGCTATCTGGTGAAGATGCTTCATGAAAAGAAGTTCGGTCTGCAGCAGCCCGCGCACGCGGCGAAGATCATCCTGGACTACGGCGGTCCGAACGTGGCAAAGCCGCTTCACGTGGGGCATCTTCGGCCCGCGATCATCGGCGAGGCAGTAAAGCGCATCCTGCGTTATGCCGGAAACGATGTTACCGGTGATATCCATATGGGTGACTGGGGCCTGCAGATGGGACTGGTCATCACGGAGTTAAAGCTTCGCAGGCCGGAGCTTCCCTACTTTGATGAAAACTATACGGGTGCCTATCCTAAGGAGGCACCGTTCACTCTTCAGGAGCTGGCGGAGATGTATCCGACGGCGAGTGCGAAGACCAAGACGGATGAGAATGCTTCCGACGAGGAAAAGGCGGCAGCGGCAGCGTATAAGGCGGAGGCGCTCGAAGCGACCAAAAAGATGCAGGACGGTGACCGCGGCTACCGGGCGATCTGGCGTCATATCATGAATCTTTCGCTCCCGGATCTGCGCAGGAACTATGATCATCTGCATGTCGATTTTGACCTCTGGCGCGGAGAGTCGGATGTGCATGATGTGATCCCGGGGATGGTCGAGTATTTCCGGCAGAACGGCTTTGCACATGAGAGTCAGGGGGCGCTCGTGATCGATGTGACAAGAGAGGATGACGCCAAGGAGCTTCCGCCCTGTATCGTCCTTAAGTCCGACGGAGCGGCACTCTACGCGACGACCGATCTCGCTACGATCCAGGAGCGGGTGAAAGAGTTCAGGCCCGATGCGATCTTTTATTTTACGGACAAGCGTCAGGCGCTTCACTTCGAACAGGTCTTCCGGGCGGCCAGAAGATCAAAGCTGGTGCTTCCTGAGACGGAGCTTAGGTTCATCGGAAACGGGACGATGAACGGTGCGGACGGCAAGCCTTTTAAGACAAGAGCCGGCGGAGTGATGCCGCTGGCGGATCTTGTGGCGGATACGGAAAAGGAGATGTACACCCGGATCCGGGAGAGCAATCCCGATATGCCGAAGGAAGAGGCACAGAAGACCGCGGCACAGGTGGCTCTCGCTGCGATCAAATACGGCGATCTCTCCAATCAGCCCGCCAAGGACTATATCTTCGACATGGAAAAGTTTACCTCATTTGAGGGGGATACGGGACCGTATATCCTTTATACGATCGTCAGGATCAAGTCGATCCTGAAGAAATATGAGGAGCAGGGCGGCAGTGTCAAGGATGCGCTCCTCTCCGCGCCGGGCACGCATGCTGAGAAAGTACTCGGTCTCCAGCTGACACGCTTTGCGGATGCAGTGGAGAGCGCGGTCAGGGAACTTGCACCGAACCGGATCTGTGCGTATATTTACGAGACGGCGAACGCTTTCAACTCCTTTTACCATGAGACAAAGATCCTGGTGGAGCCGGATGAGAGCAAAAAGCAGAGCTATATCGCGCTGATCGCCATGACGAAGCGCATCCTGGAGACGGGCATCGATCTGCTCGGATTTGATGCTCCGGAAAAGATGTGACGAGTACACTCCGCGGGAGTGTTTTGTGACAGGTTATGAACAAGTAAAGGGGGAGAAGAAATGAGTACAGGTTGGATCGTGCTCGCCTTTGCCATCTATCTTTCGATGATGGTACTGGTGGGTGTCTACAGTCTCAAGCAGAACAACTCGTCGGAGGATTACTTCCTCGGCGGAAGAAGACTGAACGGATGGGTCGCCGCGCTTTCCGCACAGGCATCCGATATGAGCGGATGGCTCCTGATGGGACTGCCCGGTTCCATCTATGCCTTCGGAACGGGTCAGATATGGATCGCCGTCGGCCTTTTCATCGGCACGGTGCTGAACTGGCTGTTCATCTCGACGCGGCTTCGCAGATACACGATCCGTGCGAACAACGCTGTGACGCTGCCGCAGTACTTTGAGAACCGTTTCCATGATGAAAGGAGAGGACTGCTTCTTGTATCGTCACTGGCGATCATGATCTTTTTCCTGGTCTACACTGCTTCCGCACTGGCAGCAGGCGGACAGCTCTTTACCACCGTGTTTGACATCGACTACCATATCGCACTGACGATCGGCATGATCGTCATCCTGACCTATACACTGCTCGGCGGCTTTACGGCGGTCTGCGACACGGACTTCATCCAGGGTACGGTCATGCTGGTGGCGCTGCTTGCGGTGCCGATCACCGCGTTTGCAATGATGGGCGGCGATGCCGGATTGACTGCTGCGGTCGATTCCACCTTCCTGAACCCGCTGTACGATAACGGAGAAAAAATAACAGCTGTTTCCATATTATCCCAGTTGGCATGGGGCCTCGGCTACTGCGGCATGCCGCATATCCTGGTCCGTTTCATGGCGGTAAAGAGTGATAAGGAACTCAGCCGCGCCAAGAGCATCGGCATCATCTGGGTCGCGCTGTCTCTTCTGTTTGCCTGCGTTATCGGTGCGCTGGGACGCGGATACATCGCTGAGGATCTTACGCAGTCCGGCAGTGAAGAGCGTGTGTTCATGGTCATGATCATCAAGGTGTTCACGGAGGACATCCGGATCCCGCTCATTGCGGGCATCTTCCTCTGCGGTATCCTCGCGGCGATCATGTCAACGGCGGATTCCCAGCTTCTTGTAACCGCATCGAGCGTGACGGAGGATCTCTATCAGGGCTTTCTTAAGAAAAAGCAGTCAGATGCGAAGATGGTCTGGTTCAGCCGTGTGGTCGTTGTGGTCGTCGCGGTCGTTGCCTACCTGATCGCATGGGATCCCAACAGTTCCATCATGAAACTCGTTTCCGATGCCTGGGCGGGTCTCGGTGCGGCCTTCGGACCGACCGTACTGCTTTCGCTCTACTGGAAGCGCACGAATACCGCCGGAGCGATCGCGGGTATCAGTGTCGGTGCCCTGACGGTCATCTTCTGGGATTACCTTCCGCTGTTCGGCGGCAAGACCGCCGGTGATGTGACCGGGATCTATTCCCTGCTCATCGGCTTCTTCCTGAGCCTGATCGCCGTCGTTATCGGCAGCCTTGCGACCAAGGCTCCGAGCGACGAGATCATCAAAGAGTTTGAGGACGTGCAGGCGGGGCGCGTCTGATCTGGTGTCACCACAGGATAAAAAGAAAAAGAAGCGCCGCAGAAAACCGACGGGCGAAGAGATCGTAAAAAGCAGGAACAGACTGCTTGCGGGCAGGGATCTTGCTTTTCTGCGGATCATAGCCGTGTCGGTTTTGTGCGGTCTTGTTCTCACTGCGGCCACCGTGATCTACATCTTCCGATTCCGAAATCCGGCGGTCACGGAGCAGAGCGTCGAGTTCACCGAACAGAAAAAGCTGCCGGATGCGCAGGTCGCGCGGGAGTATCTGCATGAGGGGATCCTGGACGGGATCAATTCCGCCGGCCGGGGGGTCTGTGAGGCGCTGAACGCAAGACCCGAGGAGATCGAGATCAGCGGCGAGGAGATGAAGACCTTTGCCAGTATTGATTCCGTGCGGATCGCAGACGGCGGGACGATATCTGTTTCCGTCACGGCACCTGGGCTTCCTGCCAGCGATGATAAGTATTACTATCTTTTCGAGGAAAAGATCTGGCAGGATGAGCTTGAAGACGGGCAGGAACCGGTCTCCAGAGCATACAAGGACGCCTCATTGACGATCACCGCGGATCTCAACCGCGGATCAGCTGACTCCCGGCTGTTTTCCAGGTTCAGTGTCGCCGTCAGGATCGATGGTCAGTATCGGGTGGTGAGCCACGCGAAATATGTTGAAAACCCGGAGGCACTCGCATCCGTATCCTATGGCGGAGTCGCGCATACCTCCAAAAAGGGTCTGCTGATCGATCCCAACAGGGCGTCCGGCAGCGAGTGGGATGATCTCGGCGTGCAGTACTGCACCTACAACTTTCCGATGGCGCATATTCTGGGACCGACGACCAATGCGGCCTATCCCACGATCAATTACACATATCACGGAAAGAACTATCAGTTCAACGGTGCGCATATACACCAGTACGATTATCTTTTCTCCATCCTCACGAGAAAGAAGATCGACATCACAGCGATCCTGCTGGATGACGCATCCCCTTCCGCGTATCCGGCATTTACCCACCCGTCAGCTCGTTCCGGCTCCACCGCGCCGTACTATATGTTCAATGCGGCGACGCCAGACGGCGTAGAGGCACTCGGGGCTGTTGCGACGTTTCTGGCGAATCGATACAGCGGCTCGGATCACGGGCGCGTGCAGAACTGGATCGTCGGCAATGAAGTGAACGCCCGCAAAGAGTGGAATTATATGCCTGCGGGCACGAGCCTGGACACCTTTACGGCAGCCTATGCCAAGGCGTATCGTGTTTTCTACAACGCCATCAAGTCGGTCAACAGCGCCGCCGGTGTGTATATCTGCCTCGATCAGCAGTGGGACCGAAATAAATCTAATAACCCGGATTATGATGCGAGGGATCTGCTGGATCTGTTTGCGGCGGATGTGCGGGCCTGCGGGGATATCGACTGGGGACTGGCGTTCCATCCATACTCCTGTCCGCTGACGCAGGCCGCGTTCTGGAAGGCCAACAAGCTGGTGAACAAGACCGCCGGCACATCCTTTGTGACTATGGACAATATCGGTGTCGTGACGGATTATCTGCATCAGGAACAGTTCCTGATGCGTAACGGTCAGGTCCGCTCGGTGATCCTCAGCGAACAGGGATACACCTCCACCGCCGGCCAGGAGCTGCAGGCGGCGGCTTTTGCCTATGCATATAAGATCGCGGCCGCAAATCCCGATATTGACATCTTCATCTATTCGCGCGAGACGGATCATGCTGTCGAGATCGCTCAGAGTCTGGCCCTGGGGCTGACCACAACGGGCGGCGGCCACAAAAGGATCTATGATGTGTACAAGCATATCGACAAGGCGGATGGCAATGATGTGGCGGCTTTTGCACTCGGTATCATCGGGATCTCTTCGTGGCCGTAAGGGAACGCGAACGCTCAGTCATTTATGAATAAAAAACTGTTGCATATTCCGGATCACAGGATGTATAATCCAAATATCTGATGAGTTTCTTACGGCGCGTGTGTGCCGGTCAGTATTATTACCCAGTATGGATGTATGAAGAACGACCAATGAAAACCAATGGTTAAGCAGAACAGGAGAGAACTATTTTTATGACAAATCTGAAGGAGAAACTGGAGTCCCTGCAGCTTGCACAGCTCAAGGAGATGGCGAAAGCATGCGGCATCAAAGGCGTTTCGGCCATGAAAAAGGCCGACGTCATCGAAAAGTTGCTGCAGGAGGAGGAAAAGAAGGGAAGCGCTTCGGCACCGGAAAATGCCCCTCAGAAAACGAGCGCATCGGAACCTCAGGCTGTGCCAGCACCCGCTCCGGCGCAGACAGCTTCCGCGCCCGCTCCCGCACCTGCCGCGACGGCACCGGAAGTGCCTGCGGAAAAGAGCGATCTGGACAGCGGGATGGAGGCGAACGGCATCCTCGAGGTCATGCCGGACGGATACGGTTTTATCCGCAGTGCCAATTACCTGCCCGGTGAAAATGATGTATATGTGGCGCCGAGTCAGATCCGCCGTTTCAACTTAAAGACCGGAGATATCCTGGTCGGCAATACGCGGGTCAAGACGCAGGGGGAGAAATTCAGCGCTCTGCTGTTTGTGAAATCCGTGAATGGCTATCATCCGGAGGAGGCGTCGAGAAGGCGCAGCTTTGAAGACATGACGCCGATCTTTCCCGATGAAAAGCTCCGCCTGGAGATGCCGGGCGCATCGATCGCAATGCGTATCATGGATCTGATCTGCCCGGTCGGCAAGGGACAGCGCGGTATGATCGTCTCCCCGCCTAAGGCCGGTAAAACAACACTTCTCAAGGAAGTTGCCAAATCGGTCAAGAACAACAATCCCGACATTCATATGATCATCCTGCTGATCGATGAGAGACCGGAGGAAGTGACTGATATCAAGGAGACCATCGAAGGCCCCGGCGCCGAGGTGATCTACTCGACCTTTGACGAGACCCCCGAGCACCATCGCCGTGTGTCGGAGATGGTCATCGAGCGCGCAAAGCGTCTCGTCGAGCACGGCAAGGATGTCATGATACTGCTTGACAGCATCACGCGGCTGACCCGCGCATACAACCTCGTGGTCACCCCCTCCGGGCGTACGCTTTCCGGCGGTCTCGATCCCGCGGCGCTGCATATGCCCAAGAGATTCTTCGGTGCTGCGAGAAACATGCGTGAGGGCGGGAGCCTTACGATCCTGGCAACAGCGCTTATCGAGACCGGTTCCAAGATGGACGATGTCGTGTATGAAGAGTTCAAGGGTACCGGTAATATGGAAATGATCCTTGACAGAAAACTGCAGGAGCGCCGTGTATTCCCTGCGATCAATATTCCCAAATCCGGTACGCGCAGAGAGGATCTGCTGCTCTCACGGCCTGAACTGGATGCGGTGTCGATCATGCGCAAGGGCTTCAACGGGATGAAGGGGGATGAGGCTGTAGACCAGGTGATCAACCTGTTCTCACGCACCCGTACCAACCCGGAATTTGTGAACATGATCCTCAAGCAGGTTGTCAGATTCTAGGGTGGCACTGTAGAAAAAAGTTAAAAACAACGTGAAACCGTTGACAAACGCTCAACCCTGTTGTAGAATATGCGCGTTGACCTGTTATACGCGGGGTCAGGCTGGCATAGCACAGTCGGTAGTGCGTCGCATTGGTAGTGCGGAGGTCTCGGGTCCGATTCCCGATGCCAGCTTTTTAGATTGTAACGAGTACGGTGTCTTTTAGGAGGAGAACGATCATGACGTATGAGGAAATCGTAGCAAAGTTTAAGAAGCATTTTCAGGCTTACAAGCCGGGTCAGGCGGATGACCGAACAGCGATCCAGTTCGATATCACCGGTGAGGGAGAAGGCGCTTTCTATCTTGAAGTTGCCGACGGCAAGGTCGTTGTAGAGCCCTATGAGTATTATGAGCATGACATCAAGGTTGTTGCTTCCGCGGATGTCCTGATGGAGATCGTGGATGGCAAGACCGATCTGATCAACGCCAACCTGACCGGCAGACTGTATGCCGAGGGTGATCTGCAGAAGGCAGAGGTACTCGGACGCCTGGTGAAGAAGGCGGCGGAAAAGAAACCCGCGGCAGCAAAGAAAGCTCCCGCCAAGAAGCCGGCGGCAAAGAAGGCGGCAGCAAAGAAAGCCCCCGCCAAGAAGGCCCTCGCAAAGAAGGCTCCCGCCAAGAAGGCGGCTCCGAAAAAGGAAGCCCCCAAGGCAGCAGAAAAGCCCGCGGCCCCCAAGGCAGCAGAAAAGCCCGCAGCAGCCAAGAAGCCCGCTGTAAAGAAAGCTCCCGCAAAAAAGCCCGCGGCAGTCAAGAAGCCCGCGGTAAAGAAGGCGGCACCGGCTCCCAAGCCCGTTGAGGCCGCAAAGCCCGTTGAGGAGAAGAAGGAAGCACCGGTTAAGCCGGCTGCGAAGAAACTGGTCGCAAAGAAGCCTGCGGATAAGTGAACCTTAAACGGACAGCGTATGATGAATGAACGGAGATCCCACGGCTGATGCCGTGGGTTTTCCTGTTTTCATACAGAAACGGAGGCAGTATATGAAGATTTCGCAGATCCTGAAGGATAACGAAGTAACTCTTTCTTTTGAAGTTTTCCCCCCTAAGACCGATGCGCTCTTTGAAAGTGTCGAAAAGGCGGCCGGTGAGATAGCGGCGTTAAAGCCGCATTTCATGAGCGTCACCTACGGCGCGGGCGGAAACACCGCCGCGAATACCGCGGAACTTGCGAAGCGCCTGCAGAAACAGCATGACGTCACGGTGCTCGCTCATCTGACCTGTGTCGCCGCTTCCCGCGAGGATGTCCGCAATATGGTACAGACCTATCGCAGCAAGGGAATCGAGAACATCATGGCTCTGCGCGGCGATGTGCCCAAGGACGGACGCAGGAGCGAGGACTATACGTATGCCGTTGATCTGATCCGTGATATCCGATCCATAGATCCCGATATCTGCATCGGAGGCGCCTGCTATCCGGAGGGGCATGTGGAGTGTGACCGCCAGTCGGAGGACATTACGCATCTTAAGGAAAAAGTCGAGGCCGGGTGCTCCTTCCTGACCACGCAGATGTTTTTTGACAACAATACGCTCTACAATTTCCTCTACCGCATCCGCGAAAAGGGGATTGAGATCCCTGTCCTTCCCGGGATCATGCCGATCACAAACATGAAGCAGGTGGCACGGAGCGTTGCGCTCTCCGGCGCGACAGTTCCTCAGCGCTTCCGCACAATGGTTGACCGCTTTGGCGACGACCCGGCCAAGATGCAGCAGGCCGGGATCATTTACGCGGCGGAGCAGATCGTCGATCTGATCGCCAACGGTGTGAACCATATCCATGTATACTCAATGAACAAGCCGGAGATCGCGGCAGGCATTCTTGACAGCTTCTCCGCGATCCTGGGACGCTGACGGAAAGACCTGTAACGGATGGCTGCGCAGGACAGATCCGAGAAGAAGGCGGCATGCTGGAAGGGACTGCGGGAGAGACTTTTTACCATGGTCTCTACAGGTGTGGTCAACGACCGGTTGAATCAGAGCTATGACATCGCGAGTACGCTGATCCTGCTGATCAACCTTGTGGTCAGCGTCATGCTGACGTATGACAACCTGTCAAACGCTTATGGCCCCGTACTGATCGTGATCGAAGCGGTGACGGTACTGTTCTTCGCCCTGGATTGGCTGCTGAGGGTTCTCACGGCGGGTCTTCTCTATCCG
Organism: Lachnospiraceae bacterium; assembly: GCA_024687125.1. Taxonomy (GTDB): domain Bacteria; phylum Bacillota; class Clostridia; order Lachnospirales; family Lachnospiraceae; genus Butyrivibrio. Next base: position 3,211 of record JAILFA010000117.1, on the reverse strand, counting down.
AACAAGACGGAGAAAAAGGCGCTTCTGAGCTATCTGATCTCTTTTTTGGGCATCATCGATCTGCTTTCGTTCCTGCCCTACTATCTGCCGTTTCTTTTCCCGATCGGCGCGGCAGCATTCCGCATGTTCCGTGTGGCCAGGATCTTTCGCCTGTTCAGGATCAATGCCTATTATGATTCCCTGAACGTGATCACGGAGGTTATTTCCGGCAAGAAGCAGCAGCTGCTGTCCTCGGTCTTTATCCTGATGGTCCTGATGCTGGCTTCCAGCCTGTGCATGTATTCCCTTGAGCATGAGGCACAGCCGGAGGTGTTCTCCAATGCGTTTTCAGGCATCTGGTGGTCGGTTTCCACACTTCTGACCGTCGGTTACGGCGATATCTATCCGATCACGCCATTGGGCAAGGTCATGGGGATCCTGATCTCCTTCCTGGGAGTAGGTGTTGTGGCGATCCCGACGGGTATCATTTCCGCCGGATTCGTGGAACAGTATTCCCGCTTGAAGAGACTGGGGGATGTGGCTGAGGAAGAGAATATCAATTTTATTAAATTAGAATTAAAGAGTACCGACAAATGGTGCAACCAAGCCATCTGTGACTTGCACCTCCCGGAGGGGATCCTGATCGCTGCCGTCCATCGGGGCGAAAAAACACTGGTTCCGAGGGGGGATCTGGTTTTAAAAATGACCGATACGGTCATTTTGGCTGCCGAATCAAATGGAAAAGACCGACCGGTCAATATCAAGGAAGTGACCCTGAAGAAAAATCATCCATGGAACGGGACCGCCATCCGCGATCTGGACATCTCCAGAAAGACCTTTATCATCATGATCCATCGTGAAAACAGCACCATCCTCCCCAAGGGGAATCTGGTGCTGCAGGAAAACGACAGGGTCTATCTTTATTCTACGGGCAATGAGCCTATCCGTGACAGATTTGAGTTCTAATTTAATCGAAAATTAATATCAATTGTTATCAAACTTGTTTGGGACGGTTCATGACGGCATCAATGCTTGCCATACAGGCGGAGCGCAGGCCTTTGTCCTCGAGCGCCTGAACGCCGCGGATCGTTGTGCCGGCAGGGGAACAGACCTGATCCTTGAGGACACCGGGATGCGTACCGGTTTCCAGCTGCAGCTTTGCTGCACCGAGTACCGCCTGAGATACGAGACGATAGGCATCGGCACGCGGGAGTCCGTATTTGACCGCCGCATCCGCATATCCCTCGATGAAGAGATCAACAAAAGCGGGAGAGCAGCCTGTCACAGCGGAGCCGATCGAAAGAAGCCTGCCGGGGAGTTCGTGAACGAGTCCCAGCGGCTCAAGGAGCGAGAGCAGGAACGCGTGCTCCTCGTCCGTCAGTGTGTACTCTTCTTCGAGGATAAAGACACCCTCGCCGACCATGGCAGGTGTATTGGGCATGACCGCCTGGACACGAACGGTGTCGATCAGCGGATCTTCCTCCTCGGCATCCGGATCCCCGGCGGCAGACGCAGCGGCCTGTACCGAGAGCTCCGCCAGCAGCAGATCATACTCCTTGAGGGTCCAGCCTGAGGCGATGGAGACCAGCGCCCTGCCGGCAAGAGAACTGCCCATTTCCGAGAGGGCGTCGCGGATCTGATACGGCTTGCAGGCAACAAAGAGCATCTCTGAGTTTTCCGCGAGCTCCTTGAGAGAAGCTGCGGGATGAAAACCAAGACGGGCGGCATTTGCAGCCAGCCTGTCCTGATGCGGGGCGTAGGCGAAGATATCATCCGCCTGTACCTTGCCGGAGGCAGTGAAACCTTTGCAGAGAGCCTGCGCCATATTTCCCATTCCGATAAAACCGATCTTCATATGAATATCTCCTTAACTCCGGTCCTTGCCGATGAGTTCGTCAAGCGTATTTCCGTAGGAGGGCAGGAATTCGATCAGAAAATCCCTCACCTCGGGCAGCTCCCGGCTCATTTTTTCAATGGATTCGCGCGTGGACTGTTCGGCGGTGCGGAATTCGAGATTGCCCGCTTCTTTTTCCTCCATGCATTTGATCAGTGCTGAAAACTTGTCGGCTGCCTTGACGAGGCGCCGCAGATAGGCATCCTCTTCGCTGCCGTCAGCGGTAAAGATCGAATTGTAGGCGTCCCGCAGATCCTCCGGCAGCATCCGGATCAGCTGATCCTCCGCCACAGCTTCAACTTCGTGGTAGGCGCGCCGCAGATCACTTGTATAGTATTTGACCGGTGTTGGCATATCGCCTGTTATTATTTCCGAGGCATCGTGGTAAAGGCCGATCAGAGCAGCCCTTTCCGCGTTCAGGTTTTTTCCATAACGCTTGTTACCGATCGTGCAGAGTGCATGGGCGATCATCGCCACCTCAAGGGAATGCTCGCTCAGATTTTCAGCCCGGGCGTTGCGCATCAATGCCCAGCGGTCGATGTACTTCATGCGTGACACGGTGGCAAAGAAGGAGTAGCTCATCAGCCTTCCTCCTCTCCGGCGGCATCCGGGTTGATCGCGGGAGCCGCCTGCTGCTGTGCGGCGGCGGCTTCCTGCGCTGCCTGTGCGGCGGCGGCTTCCGCGGCGGCCTGTGCGGCATCCAGCTCTGCCTGCTGCTGCGCGATGATGGCTTCGGCGTCCTCGCGGGCAAAGAATGCTTCGTCGTGTGAGCAGTGCTGCTCGATATTGGTGACGTTGCCCTCTTCGTCAGTCTCGGTCTGGGTGGTGTTCACCTCTTCGGCGTCGATCCCGGCCGCCATCGCAGTTCCGTGCGCGAGTGCGGCGGGTTCACTCAGAGGCAGGGTGAAGACGCCCTCCTGTTTAAAAGGACACAGTTCGGTGGCGGGTTTGCCGTCGTAACGGCAGATGAGACCCTGATAGTGGACATCACAGGTTTCCGAAGGGATCGTGCCCTCGGCAAAGTATTCCGTCTTCAGAGTAGCATCGCACAGTCCCGGGATCGGGAGCTTGCCGGACTCTGAGCAGACCGTTGCCGCGACGATGCCCTCAGGCTTGGTGAAATCCTGGAATTCCAGTCCTTCATGGACCTCGCTCATGACGGCGCGCCAGAGCTTGCGGGCGAGTTTTGCCTCCTCGGTATTGAGCTTGGCGTTGTTGTTGTCGTAGCCGGCCCATGTGGCGGCGGTATAGTAGTTGGTGAACCCGGCGAACCACACGTCGTTGTTGGCCGTGGTGGTACCGGTCTTGCCGGCGATCGCAGTTGTGCCGAAATTGACG
>JAILFA010000097.1 GCA_024687125.1 Lachnospiraceae bacterium | reverse complement strand
CTTTTTACACTGATCCTGTTCATCTACGGACAGTTCTTTGTCAGGAACGAATCCCTGTTTGCCAATGAATGCGAACTGTATGACGCGGTCTGGTCCTATACATCTCCGGACGGTGTGACAACCGAGTACAGAGCCCCCGATGTATTTGATGTGAAGGGCGTTGACGAGGTCCGGCTGACCACGCAGCTTCCGGAGGTGATCAAGGATGGCAGCTGTCTGTTCCTTTGGACAAACAAGGATATGGATGCCTATGTGGAAGACGATCTCAGGAACAGTTACCGGATCAGTCATTCTGTCTTCGGCAGCAACGTCAAAAGCATGTGGCTGGCGATCACCCTGCGATCCAGTGATGCCGGCAAGACGCTCACACTGGTGCGGCCGGGCTACGGGTCGGACGAGTATCGTCTGAGAGAGACCTATATCGGCAACCGCCTCGGCTTTGCCATGACACTCATCCAGAACAATCTCTTCACGCTGATCCTCGGATTCTCGATCATAGTGATCAGTCTGGTGATCACATTGATCTGTCTGTCATACAGGATCAAAAACGGGCGGACGTTGCCGCTCTGGTATCTGAGTATCGGTACGCTCCTGGGCGCCCTGTGGCTGCTTCTGGATAATTATACTTATCCGCTGCTGTTTGGGAACTATTATATCGACGGTGTCGCGGAATTTCTGGTCCTCATGCTGCTCCCGTTTCTTTATGCGACTTATGTGTATACCCTGCTGGGACGCAGATACAACAGGCTTTACTATCCGATCTGCCTGCTGATCATCGTCAATTTTGTCACGCTCAGCATCCTGCATTTTGCCGGGATCGCCGATTTTCTGAAAACCATGATATTCTGCAACGCGATCATGGGAATGGTTGCCGTGTATACCTTTGCCGTGATCGTCTATGACACCTTTGTCAAAGGACACAGAGAGAATACCCGGATCGCGGTCGCCTTCTGCACCTTTGCCGTACTCTGTTTTGCTGAGATCATCCACGTCAGTCTTCCGATCCACCACAATGACGGGGTGTTCATATCCATCGGTCTTCTGCTCATTCTGGTGGCGGCGTTTTCCTATGAAGTAAAACGGATCAGTGAGCTCAGAGCCGTTTCACTGGAGGCACAGAACGCCAATCAGGCCAAGTCGACATTCCTCGCCAATATGAGCCATGAGATCCGTACCCCCATCAACGCGATCCTGGGCATGGATGAACTGATCCTGCGGGAGGATACGGATCCCAAGGTCAGGGAGTATGCGGTCAACATCAAGAGCGCCGGTACGTCGCTGCTTGAGATCATCAGCGATGTGCTGGATTTCTCCAAGATCGAGCAGGGCAAGATGGAGATCATCAATGCGGAATACGACACGAAACAGCTCATCGGCAGCATCATCACGATGATCGGTGTAAAAGCCGATGAAAATGGTCTTCGCTTTGTGAAGAACATCTCTGAGGAGATGCCGTCCAAACTGATCGGAGATGAAAAGAGGATCCGCGAGGTCATGATCAACCTGCTGGGAAATGCTGTGAAATATACCCCTTCAGGGAGTATCACCTATACGGTCCGGCAGGAGAGCCGGGAAGGTAAACGCGCGGTTCTGTATATCTCTGTCAAGGACACGGGCATCGGGATCAAGGACAGCGACAAAGACAAGCTTTTCAAACAGTTTGAGCGTCTTGATCCGACAAAGACGAGATCTGTCGAGGGCTCCGGGCTCGGCCTTGCTATCGCCGCCAACCTGATCCGGCTCATGGGCGGCACGATCGAGTGCGAGAGCACCTATGGCGTGGGATCGGAGTTCATCGTCAGGATCCCGCAGACCGTCAGCGATGGCTCTCCGATCGGGAATATCGAGGAGAAACCGGCGCAGGCGGCTGCGGCAGCAGCGGAGGATGAGCCGGCGGATCTCGAGGGCATCAGCGCACTGATCGTCGACGACAATGATCTGAACCTCAAGGTGGCCAGCGGGCTCCTGCGCGTGCTCAAGGTCACTTTGACAACCTGCGGGAGCGGGGAGGAGATGCTCGATCTGATCACGAAAAAGAAATTCGATATCATCCTGCTCGATCATATGATGCCCGAGATGGACGGTATCGAGGCGCTGGAAAAGTCGAAGACCGTGGAGGGAAATCTCAATACGGATACGCCGTATATCGCTCTGACAGCCAATGCTATTGCCGGCGCAAAAGAGATGTATATGGAAAAGGGATTTTCCGATTATCTGTCAAAGCCCATGACGCTCGACGAGCTGGCGGGAGTCATCCGGGCAAATGTCTCCGGGGATTAATCCTTCTGCTCTTTTTTCTCAAGATATCTGGCGGCGCTTGCGGTGTCTTTTACAAAGACACCCTTGCAGCTTTCGCCCAGGACGGCTTTGATCCGGCGCAGCTTGTCCGGGGAATTTGAGACCGCGATCACGAGCGGCTTTTCTCCGTCATCCTCCGGGAAGTGCAGCACGGCTGCTTCTGTGTCATCCGCGGCCTGATCAGCCGGGAGGATCAGATCCTGCGGCAGATATTTGCGCAGGATCGCTTCCAGCGCGTCAAACATGACAGGCTTGCTCAGATAATCGGAAAAGCCTTCTTTGATGTAGTTGTCGCGGGCGCCTACGATGGCGTCGGCTGTCAGTGCGATGACCGGCGTGTTTTCCGCGAGGTGCTGCCGCTTCATCTCCGCGAGTGTCTGTATGCCGGACATGCCGGGCATCATCTGATCGAGGAAGATCAGATCAAAGGTATTCTCCTTAAGGATCTCCAGGCATTCCTTTCCGGATTCGGCGGTCGTGACGCGGATCTTCGTGTCTTCCAGCAGAGATCCGATCACATCCAGGTTCATGTCATTGTCATCAATGATCAGAGCGCGGGCTGAAGGGGCGATGAACGAGGGCCTGTAGTCGTCAGCCGTGTTTTCCTGCATATTTGAGATCCTCTGTGCGAAGTCGCCGATCGGCGTACTGTCAATGACCTCCTGCTGCATCGTTGCCTTGAATGTGGTACCCTTGCCGTAGGTGCTGTTCACTTCGATGGTGCCGTTCATCATCTTCACAAGACGCATCGCAATGTTGAGCCCCAGACCGGTACCTTCAATGTTGCGGTTTTTGTCCTCCTCAAGCCGCTGGAAGGAGCCGAAGAGCTTATCCAGATCCTCTTCCCTGATGCCGATCCCGGTGTCGCTTACGATGACCAGCAGCGTCTGTTCGGCTTTGTTGTAGGACACATCGGCGGAGACGCTTCCCTCGTGCGTGTATTTGATCGCGTTGTTGATGAGGTTGAGCATGACCTGACGCACCCGTATCTCATCCCCCTTAAGCACGGACGGGATATCCTCCGAGACGATAAAGACATATGCGAGTCCCTTGTCTTCGGCCTTTTTCATCGTCATATTGACGATGTCGTTCATGACCGACGCAAAGCTGTATTCCACGGGGATCAGATCCATCTTGCCCTGTTCGATCTTGGAAAAATCGAGGATCCCGTTGATGATGGACAACAGGGTCTTGCCCGCGCTCTGGATGTTCAGCGCATACTTTCGGATCGGATCCGCGGGCTTTGCCCTGAGGATCATCTCATCCATGCCGAGGATCGCGTTCATGGGGGTGCGGATCTCGTGCGACATGTTGGCGAGGAAATCGCTCTTGGCTTTGTTGGAAGCGTTGGCGGCGTCTTTTTCCAGCTCGAGCACCTTTCTTTCGTAGGCGGCCTTCTGTTCCTCGAGCTTCATCTCCTCCATACGCTTATTGGAATTCTTTTCGTTCTTGTGCGCGATATAGTAGAACAGGGCGATCATGATAAAGACCAGGGAGCAGATGAAGATATTGACGATCAGCTGACGGTTGACCTCCGCGTAGAGCTCTGTATTGCTGACGACCATGACCACGTACCAGTGGTTCATGATGCCGTTGACGAAGACGGTGCTCTTTTCCCCGTCAGTGGTGTACGTAAAGCTGCCGGCGCCTGTCCCGGTCAGAGCGTTCAGAAATTCCTGTCCGCCCTCGGTATCACAGATGTTGGTTCCTTTTCTGCTCTCGTTCTTGTGTGCTATGAACAGGCCGGTTTCGTCGATGACGAAGCCGTATCCCTTGCCGCTGAGTGTCAGCTCGTCCATCAGGGCCTGGATGCCGTTGAGGTAGACATCCAGAGACAGGATGTTCTGTCTGTCCGGCAGCATCCTGGAAACGGAGATGATCAGGTCGCCTGTCTGCGCGTCGATATAGGGCGGGACGATCGCGACCTCGCCGCCGTTCTGCTGAGCGACGATGTACCAGTCGCGGGTCTTGGGGTCATAATCGGCGGGCGGTTCCCATTTCAGGCCGTCCATGTATTTGCTCATGATGAAGCCGTACAGCCCGTGGTAATTTTCACCGAACTGTTCCGTCACGTTGTTCGTTTCTTCTACAAGGAATTCATGGATACGGGAGGGCGTGCTGCCGCTGATGAGCATGTGATGAACGGAGTCGGCGGTGATCTGCAGTACGTTCTCGGCGGTATTCAGATGGTTCTCGATCAGGGAGGAGACATTTTTGATCCGGTCCTCGATGACGGCGTTGGAATTGAGGATCGCGACGCTGTAGATCAGCCGGGAGGTATAAAAGACCATGACCGCCACAAACACGAACACGAGGATCAGCGGAATGAGCGTGCTGCGCCTCCGGCGGACGTGTTCTGCGGGCGTCTGTGTCTGAACCGATTTCTGTTCCTTATCCATTGCTGCCTCTGCGCCCGTGGTCTGCGGGATCACTGGATCGTGAAGTACTGTTCGGGAACCTCCACCTGCGTGGTACCCATGTAGTGACCGGGATTCCCCAGGATATAGGTGTCCTGATAGATGAGGAAGGTATTATCCATCTTTTCTCCCGTAGCGGCATCGGTGTAGAGAGAACCGTTCCATTCCGCGTTGGGAGAGAATGCACGGTAGGCTTTTGCCAGATCATCGATGCTTGTCAGCGTGCTCTGCCCCAGGAGCACATTTCTTGCGTGCTCCGCAAGGCCCGCGGAACTGGTGTAGCCGTATGAGTAGACCCAGGTACCGAACCGCCCCGCACCGCCTTTGTCGACGACGGCAGCTTCCACCTTGTCAAGGATCTTTTCAAAGTCACCCGCCTCCGCGGTAAGATCCAGATCCAGCGCACCCGGGTAGCCCATGAGCGGGGAGGGAAGATCCGCTTCGATAAAGTAACCGCCGCACTCGAGGAGTTTTTTGATGAGCGGCTCCGTGTGCGCGTCGTTGGTGCAGAAATAGGCGGAGTTCCGGCCGTATTTCTCGACCCACGCGGGAACATGCTCGAGGATATAGGCCTGTGCACCGGGGACCCCCACGTCTGTGGTGGGATCCGGCGCTGTCTCCATGGCAAAGGTCATGCCGAACTCCTCACAGGCAGCTTTCATGATGGAGACCTGTCGGGAGACGGTCTCATAGGAAAGATGTCTGGGAAAGGAGATGTGCACGAAGGTGTCGCAGCCGAGTTCGTGCGCGGAGCGGATCATCAGGTAGCCGCGGGCGACGAAATCGCTGCAGATGACGAGATCCGCTGCGGCACTGATCTCGGAAAAGTCCTCGTAGGCTTCCCCGGCGATACAGAGGATGTCGGGGCGCTTTTCCTTGATCCGGCGGAAGGCCTCGGTTGTCCCGTCCACCGCCTGGTTGACGATGATGGCCTTCATGTCGGGATCATCGGCGAGATTGACGATGATCTGGATCGTGGTCTCGAGCTCCTCGGTGAAATTGTCGGGATAGATGGCGAGCGTGACATTGTCCGTGCCGTATTTTTCCTGAAACGCTTCGGCGCCCCGCCGGTCATCCTCGGACTGGGAAAAGGAGCCGGTGACGATGCCGATATGGAAGGGGTTCCCGGAATCCGCTTCTTTTGTGTCCGCGGGAGCTTCGGATTCTGCAGCGGCCGGGGAGGATTCCTCTGCAGCCGCGGTTTCCTCTGCGGAGGCGGCCGGTGTTTCCGTGCCCGATACAGCAGGCACTGTCTCCTGTGCCGGCGTGCCGCAGGCCGTCAGTGTGACGGCAAGAACAGATGCAAGAAGAAGGCTTCCGAGCTTTCTGATCATCCGAACTCTCCTATTCTTCATTGGGAATCAGTTTGGCGGCGACTTCAGGTGCTACGGGACGTCCCCAGACGAACCCCTGGATCAGATCACAGCCGATCTGACGGAGCGTCTCCAGCTGTTCCTCGGTCTCCACACCTTCGGAGATGACCTTGAAGCCCAGGATATGTCCGATGGATATGATCGTGGCGACATACTGCTTATAGGAATCGCTCGTATTCATCTGGTCGATGAACGATTTGTCGATCTTAAGCAGGTCTGCCGGGAGATTGCTGAGATAACTCAGGGAGGAATAGCCCGTTCCGAAATCATCGATGGCGATCTTGATGCCGAGCCGTTTGACCTCATCGATGCGGCGCAGTGCTTTCTCCGCGGAGTCGATCATGATGGACTCGGTGATCTCGATCTCCAGATGGTCGGAGCGCAGGCCGCAGGTGCGCAGGATCTCCCGCAGCTCCTCGATGAAGTTGTTGCGCATCAGGTGCCGCACGGAGATGTTGACGCTCAGCGTGATATCCATATTCTGGTTCGTGAGCCGCTTGCCAAGGAATGTCGCCGCCTGCCGGAATACCGCCATGTCGACGCGGTCGATCAGACCGGTCTTTTCAGCGATGGGTATGAATTCGGAGGGTGCGATAAAGGATTCATCCGTATCCTGAAGCCGAGCCAGCGCCTCGAAGCCGCGCAGCTGGTGGTTGATGTTGTACTGCGGCTGCAGATGGTAGAGGATCTCATCACTGTCCAGTGCGGCGCGGATCTTTCTTTCGATCTCGAGCATCCGCTCCGTTTTCAGAAGACCGGGTGAAAAGTGACAGATGTGGTTGCTGCTGCGCAGGCGCTTGACCTCGTGAAGAGCGGCATCGGCGCCGGAAAAGACGGTGCTGATGTTGTCTGTATCCGTCGGAAATACGCAGTAGCCGTAGCTCGCGGTGAGGTAATAGTCGCAGTCGTCGATCGTGATCTTTTTTTCGAGCTCTTTTTCATAGGTGTTGATCGTACGCCGGATATCGGCGTCACTACCGCATCCCTGAATGACCAGAGAGAAGTCATCCGCCCCGAGGCGGGAGATGAAATCACGGGTTCCGGTCCGCCAGGATTCCGCGAGTTCCTTCCAGCGGTGGGCAACCTCGATCAGGACCTGATTGCCCATCTCGTGACCCATAGTGTCGTTGATGCTCTTGAAATTATTCAGATCGATCGATACGACCGCGAATTTCACATTGTGCTTTGCGAGGTCCTCGCAAAGCTCGGTGCAAGCGAAGTGGTTCGGCAGACCCGTCAGGGAATCCGTTACCGCCTGGTCGCGCATCCTCTGCTGATATCTGGCGATCTTGCGGTTATTCAGATAGATGATTGTGATCGCGACGATCGTCAGGATGCTGGTGAAGATCCCGGGAACGGCAGCCAGACTGTGGCGCTCGAGCATATTATAGACCTGAAGGGGGAACTGTACGATCAGCAGCGTCAGAGAGACGATATAGCCGAATTTTCCGAAAAAAACGACCAGCAGGATGATGCAGATGTTGGCAAGGGAAGAAAAAATGCCGGTAAAGGAAGAAACCGGCGTCGGCAGGCCGAAAAACATGACCGTACCCTGCGAACGTGCTGTGGCTGTTGTGATAAAGGTGACGATGAAGTAGAGAAGGACGATCGCTCCAAAGGTGATCTTTGTCGAAGTCTTGCTGTGCGTGAGTTCTTTCAGCGTACTGTCAACGGTTTTTGTGCTTTTTGCCTCCGCTGCGTTGTTTTTTTCCACTGCGTTCCTCCCTGTCGGAATCCATTCCGGGTTTACATCCATGTATACATATATTTATATAGTTTATGCCTCCGAATGTCAACAACCGTTCGTCCTGCCTGCGATCCGCCGGGTGGCGCGGGGCAAAAAACGATCAGAAAAAAAGATCCGAAAAAATGAAAAACGGGCGTCCTGGGACGCCCGTTTTCTTAAGCCGGATGGGATCAGCAGACGGAGAAGAGCATCTTTCCGTAGCTCGGGAACGGCCAGCACGCTTCGCTGGTCAGCATCTCCGCTTCGTCGACATGCTTGCGCAGATGCTCCATCTTCGGGATCACATCATCCCGGATCGCCTCGGAGGTCTTCACGATATCGTCATATCCCTTCAGGTCCTCCAGCGCTTTCTCGAGATCCTTGACTCTCTCGAGGATATAATCCGTAAGTTCGGAGAGCCGTTCCATCGTGGAGATCTCATAATTGCATTTCACGCTGCTGCTGACGGATTTCATGATGGAGGTCGTCTGCGCCAGGCTGTACAGATACTGTTCGATGGAAGGCAGGTAGTTCTTGCGGACCATATCCACCATGGTGTGTCCTTCGATGTTGACCGTCTTGCAGTAGTTCTCCAGCATGATCTCACAGCGGGAGTGCAGTTCGGTTTCGGTGAACACCTTGTGTGACATGAGCATATCCATGTTCTTTTTGTCGAGCAGGTGCGGCATGGCGTCCGCCGTTGTCTTCAGATTGGAAAGACCGCGCTTTTCGGTTGCCTCTTTGACCCAGTCCTCACTGTAGCCGTTGCCGTTGAAGAGGATCCGTTCATGTGACGTGATCACTTCCTTGATGAGATTGTGAAGCGCGTCCTCGAAATTCTCCGCACCCTCCAGTCTGTCAGCATACTGCTTCAGGCTTTCCGCCACCGCGGCGTTGAGCATGATGTTGCAGCAGGCGATGCTGTTCGATGAACCGAGGGAACGGAACTCAAATTTGTTGCCGGTGAACGCAAACGGCGAAGTGCGGTTGCGGTCCGTTGTGTCTCTCGAAAAACGCGGAAGCGAATGCACGCCCAGCTTCATGATCACTTTTTCCGAACCCTGATACGGTGTGTCATTCCGGATCGCGTCCAGGATGCCGGTGAGCTCATCGCCCAGGAACACGGAGATGATGGCGGGCGGCGCTTCGTTGGCGCCGAGTCTGTGATCGTTGCCGGCTGTCGCGACAGAAAGTCTGAGCAGATCCTGGTAATCGTCGACAGCTTGGATCACGGCGCACAGGAAAAGCAGGAACTGTGCGTTTTCATAGGGCGTCTCGCCGGGCGAGAGCAGGTTCATTCCGGTATCCGTCGCCATGGACCAGTTATTGTGCTTGCCGGATCCGTTTACACCGGCAAAGGGCTTTTCATGGAGCAGACAGACCAGATTGTGCTTTCTGGCGACCTTCTGCATGATCTCCATGGTGAGCTGGTTGTTGTCGGTCGCGACGTTGGTGGTTGAAAAGATGGGGGCAAGCTCGTGCTGTGCCGGTGCCACCTCGTTGTGCTCCGTTTTTGCAAGGATCCCGAGCTTCCAGAGCTCTTCGTTGAGATCTTCCATGAACTCTGTCACGCGCGGCTTGATGACGCCGAAATAGTGGTCATCGAGTTCCTGGCCCTTGGGCGGCATCGCGCCGAACAGGGTTCTGCCGGTATAGACCAGATCCGGGCGGGCCTCAAACATCTCCTTGTCAATCAGGAAGTATTCCTGCTCGGGACCGACGCTTGTGCGGACATACTTGACTTCCTTGCCGAAGAGCTTCAGGATCCTGCGGGCCTGACGGTCAAGAGCCTGCATGGAACGCAGCAGGGGCGTCTTTTTGTCGAGAGCGTCCCCGGAATAGGAGCAGAAAGCAGTCGGGATGCACAGGGTGTGATCCTTGATGAACGCGTAAGAGGTCGGATCCCAGGCGGTGTATCCCCTGGCCTCAAAGGTGGCGCGGAGTCCGCCGGAGGGGAAGGACGAAGCATCCGGCTCACCTTTGATCAGCTCTTTTCCGGAAAATTCCATGATCACACCGCCGTCCGGGGAGGGTGATATAAAGCTGTCATGCTTTTCCGCCGTCACGCCGGTGAGGGGCTGGAACCAGTGGGTAAAATGAGTGGCGCCGCGCTCGACAGCCCAGTCGCGCATCTCCGAAGCGACCGCTTCCGCGACGCTCTCATCCAGCTTTGCATTTTCGTCGATCGTCTTACGAAGGGAGTGGTACACATCTTCAGGCAGACGGGAACGCATCACCCTGTCATCAAAAACCATCGATCCGAACAGTTCAGGTACGTTTTGTTTTTTCATAACAGCCTCCTTTTTTACTTTATTTTCCACTCTCGCCGTAATTGGAGAGAACGCGGGCCGAAGGGTCCGAAACATTGCAGCCTTCCCAGTTTTTGTTGGGCATCCAGAAATCGGTGACCATCTCCGACTGTCCCGGATAATACTTTTCGAACAGATCGCGATAGAGCAGGGATTCCTTGGTGAAAGGCCTCGCATGCGTGTATTTTCTACATCCGGCTTCAAAGGCTTCGTCGGAATAGGTCCTTTCCGCCAGATCCGCAAGATCGTCCTTGAGTGAGTGGCCGACAGCGTCAGAGAACGCGGCCTTTTCACGCCACAGGATGCTCTCGGGGATCAGGTGATCGTTTTCAAACGCCTTGCGGAGCAGGTATTTGCCCTTGCCGTAGGTGTTCATCTTCTTCGCGGGATCGATCGCCATGCAGTACTCGACAAAATCGAGATCGCCGAACGGGACGCGCGCCTCAAGGGAATTGACGCTGATGCAGCGGTCGGCTCTGAGCACGTCGTACATATGAATCTCATGGATCCGCTTTTCCGCTTCCTTCTGGAATTCCTCGGCACTCGGGGCGAAGTCCGTGTATTTGTATCCGAAGAGCTCGTCCGAGATCTCGCCTGTCAGGATCACGCGCACATCCGAAGTCTCGTGGATCGCCTTGCAGACCAGATACATGCCGATGGACGCGCGGATCGTGGTGATGTCATAGGTGCCCAGAATTCTGACGACGGTCTCCAGGGCGTCTGTAACATCCCTGGCGGAGATGATCACCTCGTGGTGATCGGCGTGGATATAGTCTGCAACCTCGCGTGCATACTTGAGGTCGATCGCGTCGATGTCCATGCCGATCGCCCAGGTCTTCAGCGGCTTGTCCAGAAGCTTTGCGGCAATCCCGCATACAAGCGAGGAATCGAGGCCGCCGGAGAGCAGGAAGCCGACCGGTGTATCGGAATCAAGACGCTTTTCTACACCTTTGATCAGCAGATCGTGGATCTTGGAAGTGACCTGTTCCAGAGAATCGGTGCTCACCTTTTCTACATGGGACATATCGCGGTAGCAGACGAACTTTCCGTCCTTGAAATAATGACCGGGAGGGAAAGGGGAGACTTTGTCCACGAGCGGTGTCAGGCTCTTGGGCTCCGACGCGAACACATAGACGCCGTCTCCCGTAATACCGTAGTAAAGCGGACGGATCCCGATCGGATCTCTTGCTGCGATATAGGTATCATTTTCTACATCATAGAGGATCATCGCGAATTCGGCGTCCAGCATTCGGAACATATCAGTTCCGTATTCGCGGTAAAGCGGCGCGAGGATCTCGCAGTCCGAGCCGCTGATAAAACGGTAGCCTTTGCCGGCGAGCTCCTCTTTGATCGGGCGGAAGCCGTAGATCTCTCCGTTGCAGACAAGCATGATGTCGCAGTGGGAAGGGCGTGATAGCCGGCCCTGCTCATCTGCCGGGCATGCCGTCACCGGGAGCGTATGCTTCTCGCTGAACAGAAAGGGCTGCATCCCCGCTTCGCTGATCCCCATGATCGAGAGGCGGTTGAAGCCGAGCAGGCCGTTCCCCGTGTCGATGATCCGCGTCTGGTCGGGACCTCTCGAGTGCGTTTTGGAAAGTGCGTCTGCTATCGCTTCCTGTTTGTCAGTCTTTTTACAGAATCCAATGATCGAACACATCGCGCTGCTGCTCCTGTTATGTCTGTTTTTGTCAGTGGTTTATGTTGTTGGTGTATCGTGGCGTATCGGACAACAAAAAGGGCGCCTTGGAGAACTTCTCCAAGACGCCTTTGTCTTATGGCTGTGAAGTTTACACCCGTATTTTCGACTTGTCAAGCAGAAAATCGGAATACAGTAAAAACGGGCGGTATTGCCTGAAAATACGCGATTGTATTGCCTGAAAAGTCGGCTTGTATTCGCGGAAACACGGGGATGTGTCGCGGGCCGCCGCGCGGCGGGTGAGGCGTCTCCCACGGACGCGATTATAGGAAAAGGAGCCAGGACGATCACTTTTGACGGAGTAGGCTCTTTCTGCGTCAAGTGAGGCGGCGGGAAAGGAGCCAGAATGGCGGCTTTTGACGGAGCTGACTCTTTATACCAGCGCAGGCTCCTGCCGCGCCTGTCCCCCTGCCATATTTTCTCTTGACAGGCATGGCGGGCAGGATTATAATCTGTGCGATGTCTTTGAGGGCATCAGAATACGGAACAGTCATGGACATGTGAAGCAAAGGCGCTTCAGGTTTGATACCTGAGGCGCCTTTTTTGCCGGGCAGGAAGCCGGCAGAAAAAAGTGCAGACTGCCGCGAATGGCTGCAGGCACTGGAATGGGAGAGAACAATGGCTGAGAAGGAATTGAACAGGATGTATCGGGAGGGGCTGTACCGGCCGGACTTTGAGCATGACAACTGCGGGATCGGCGCCATCATCAATATTGAGGGTAAAGCGAGCCACGGACTTGTCAATGACGCACTTTCCATCGTGGAAAATCTTGAGCACCGCGCGGGCAAGGACGCGGAGGGCAAGACCGGCGACGGTGTCGGGATCCTGACACAGATCCCGCACAAATTCCTGGTTAAGAAGATGAAGGAACAGGGCGTAACGCTGCCCGGTCCGCGGCAGTACGGCGTCGGCATGTTCTTTTTCCCGCAGGGCGACCTCGACCGCAGGCAGGCACAGTCGATGTTTGAGATCATCGTGCGCAAGGCTGGACTGAAGTTCCTCGCCTGGAGAAAAGTAGAATCCGCACCCGAAGTCCTCGGTACCAAGGCGCGTGAGTGCATGCCCGATATCCGTCAGGCCTTTATCGCGCGCCCGGCGGGACTAAAGGACGATCTGGACTTTGACCGGATGCTCTACGTCGTCCGCCGCGAGTTTGAACAGAGCAGCGCGACCACCTATGTGCCTTCGCTCTCCTGCAGGACCATCGTATATAAAGGAATGTTTCTGGTGGGGCAGCTGCGCACCTTTTTCACGGATCTGCAGGATCCCTCCTATGAATCCGCGATCGCGATGGTGCATTCACGCTTTTCGACCAACACCATGCCGAGCTGGAACCGGGCGCACCCGAACCGCCTGATCGTCCACAACGGTGAGATCAATACGATCAAGGGCAACGCGGACAAGATGCTCGCCCGTGAGGAGACCATGCATACGGATCTGTTCTCCGCGGAGGACATGACCAGGGTCCTGCCGGTGATCTCTCAGAGCGGATCTGATTCGGCGATGCTGGACAACGTGCTCGAATTCCTTCTTATGAGCGGCATGGATCTCGCGCTCGCGATGACGATCATGATCCCGGAGCCCTGGGCGCACAACGAGACGCTTACCCAGGAGGAACGGGATTTCTACCAGTACTATGCGACGATGATGGAGCCCTGGGACGGGCCTGCATCTATTGTGTTCTCCGACGGCGATGTGATGGGCGCGATCCTCGACCGAAACGGCCTGCGTCCTTCCAGATATTATGTGATGGATGACGGCAGGCTTATCCTCTCTTCGGAGGTCGGCGTTCTCGATCTCGATGAGAGCCACGTGGTGCGCAAGGAGCGCCTGCATCCCGGCAAGCTTCTCCTTGTAGATACAAAGCAGAAAAAGATCATCCTGGATCAGGAGATCAAGGAGAAATACGCGCTGCAAAAGCCGTATGGAGAGTGGCTTGACAGCAAGCTGACGCAGCTCAAGGACATCCGGATCCCGAACAAAAAGATCCCGCAGATCACCGGCGAATACAGAAAGCGCCTGCAAAAGGCCTTTGGCTATACCTGGGAAAACTATCACGACGGGCTTCTGAGCATGGCACTCAACGGCACGGAGATGATCGGCTCCATGGGTGTGGATACGCCGATCGCGGCGCTCTCGGGCGAGTATCAGCCGCTTTTCTACTTTTTCAAGCAGCTCTTCGCTCAGGTCACCAATCCGCCGATCGATGCGCAGCGCGAAGAGATCGTTACCTCACGCACTGTGTATGTCGGCAAGAACGGCAATCTCCTGCAGGAAAAACCCGAGAACTGCCAGGTGCTCAAGATCAACAACCCGATCCTGACGGATCTGGATCTTCTCAAGATCGAGAACATGAAAAAAGAGGGCTTCCACGTCGCGCGCATCCCGATCCTGTTCTACAAGGGAGCGCCGATGAGGCGCGTTCTGGACCATCTGTTCGTGGAGGTAGACAAGGCATACCGCGAGGGCGCCAACATCCTCATCCTGTCCGACCGGGGCGTCGACGAGAACCATGTGGCGATCCCTTCGCTTCTTGCGGTCGCGGCGGTGCACAAGCACCTGGTCGAGACCAGAAAATGCACGGCGATGTCCCTGATCCTGGAGTCGGGGGAACCGCGCGAGGTGCATCATTTCGCGACGCTTCTCGGCTACGGCGCGAGCGCGATCAATCCGTATCTTGCGCACGCGTCGATCGCAGAACTGGTCGAGGAGGAGCTTCTGGACAAGGACTACTACGCGGCGGTTGAGGACTACGACAACGCCGTGCTGTTCGGCATCGTCAAGATCGCGTCAAAGATGGGGATCTCCACGATCCAGTCCTATCAGTGAAGCAAGATCTTTGAAGCGATCGGTATATCCGAGGAGGTCATCAGTGAGTACTTCCCGGGCACCGTGAGCCGTGTCGGCGGCATCACACTCGCCGATATCGCGGAGGCGCAGGACAGGCAGCACAGCCGTGCGTTCGATCCGCTCGGGCTCCCCGCGGACCTCGAACTCACCGCCACAGGGCGGCACAAGAGCCGCAGCCAGGGCGAGAACCACCGCTATGATCCGCAGACGATCCATCTGCTTCAGGCCTCCACACGGGAAGGCAATTATGAAAAGTTCAAGGAATATACGCAGCTTGTAGATGCGAGAAAGACCGGCTATCTTCGGAGCCTTCTGGAGTTCGCGCCGACCGGAAAGACCGTTCCGATCTCCGAGGTGGAAAGTGAGGAGTCGATCGTGACGAGGTTCAAGACCGGCGCGATGTCCTATGGCTCGATCTCCGAAGAGGCGCACCAGACACTCGCGGTCGCGATGAACCGCCTGCATGGAAAATCCAACAGCGGTGAGGGCGGCGAGAGCGAGGAGAGGATCCTCTCCGCCGGGACAGACGATGACAGGAGCTCTGCGATCAAGCAGGTCGCGAGCGGCCGCTTCGGCGTGACCAGCAGGTATCTGGTCAGTGCCAGAGAGATCCAGATCAAGATGGCGCAGGGCGCCAAGCCCGGTGAAGGCGGCCACCTCCCCGGGAAAAAGGTCTACCCGTGGATCGCGAAGACGCGCCACTCCACCCCCGGCGTATCTCTGATCTCGCCGCCGCCGCATCATGATATCTATTCGATCGAAGACCTGGCGCAGCTGATCTACGATCTGAAGTGCGCCAACAAGGACGCCAGGATTTCCGTGAAGCTGGTATCGGAGGCCGGTGTCGGGACCGTCGCTGCCGGTGTTGCCAAGGCCGGCGCGGGAGTTATCCTGATCTCGGGCTACGACGGCGGAACCGGCGCGGCGCCGCTCTCTTCGATCCATAACGCGGGGCTGCCGTGGGAACTGGGCCTCGCGGAAACCCATCAGACACTGGTCGCGAACGGGCTCAGAAACCGCGTCGTGATCGAGACCGACGGAAAACTCATGAGCGGCAAGGATGTGGCGATCGCCGCGATCCTGGGTGCCGAGGAGTTCGGCTTTGCCACGGCGCCGCTGATCACGATGGGCTGCGTCATGATGCGCGCCTGCCAGTCGGATACCTGCCCGATGGGTGTCGCGACGCAGGATCCCGAGCTCCGCAAGCGCTTTGCGGGCAAACCGGAATATGTAGAAAACTTCATGCTGTTCATCGCGAGGCAGCTCCGTGAGATCATGAGCAGTCTGGGCGTAAGAACGGTATCTGAACTGGTCGGCAGGACCGATCTGCTTAGGGTGCGCGAAGATCTGACCGAACAGGAGAAAAAGATCGACCTCTCCAGGATCCTGACGGATGCCCATCAGGACAGGATCACGCATGACAAAAAGCATCTTTATGACTTCCGGCTTTCCAAGACCAAGGACGAGGCTGTGCTGCTGAAATCCAAAACGATCCGTACCGCGATCGAGCAGGGCGGCAAAGCGGAAGGACACGTCCAGCTCGGCAGCATCGACCGGACCTTTGGGACGCTCCTTGGCGCTGAGATCACGAGGAAGCACCCGCAGGGGCTGCCCGAGGATTCCATCACGATCCACTGCACGGGATCCGGCGGTCAGAGCTTCGGTGCGTTCATCCCGGCGGGCCTGACGCTGCGTCTGGAGGGCGATTCCAACGACTATTTCGGCAAGGGCCTCTCCGGCGGCAAACTGATCGTCTCCGCGCCGGAGAACGCGACCTATGATCCGGGTGAGAACATTATAATTGGAAATGTCGCCCTCTACGGTGCGACCTCCGGAAAAGCGTTCATCGCGGGCGTTGCCGGAGAGCGGTTTGCGATCCGCAATTCCGGTGTCACGGCCGTTGTGGAAGGCGTCGGCGAACACGGATGCGAATATATGACGGGCGGCACCGTGGTCATCCTGGGACCGACCGGAAAGAATCTTGCGGCCGGCATGAGCGGCGGTGTAGTCTATGTACTTGATGAAGACAACCGGCTGTACCGCAACCTGAACAAACAGCTTGTCTCGATGGAAGCCGTGGAGCACAAGGCCGATCTCGATGAACTGCGCAGCATCCTGACAGAGTATGCCGCAGCCACCGGTTCGAAGAAGGCAAAGAAGATCCTGGATGACTTTGACGGGTATATCCCGCACTTCAAGAAGATCATTCCTGTGGATTACAAGGAGATCCTGCAGCTGATCGCGCGGAGCGAGGAGATGGGCGCGGATCCGGAGACGGCCAAGATCGAGGCCTTCAGGGCATTTGTGGGAGGTAAACAGTAATGGGTAAGACGACCGGTTTTCTCGAATATGAACGGCAGGATGGATTCGTCCGAAAAGAAGCAGACAGAGTGGGGGATTTCCGGGAATTCCACGAGCAGCTGAGCCAGGCGGACCGGCAGAAGCAGGCGGCGCGGTGCATGAACTGCGGTATCCCGTTCTGCCAGGCGGGTGTAATGATCGCGGGGATGGCTTCCGGCTGCCCCCTCCACAATCTGGTTCCCGAATGGAATGATCTGGTGTACCGGGGCAGGATGGCGGAAGCCTACCGGCGGCTTACGATCACGCACAGCTTTCCGGAATTCACGAGCCGCGTCTGCCCGGCTCTCTGTGAGGCAGCGTGTACCTGCGGCCTGCACGACGCGCCGGTTGCCACCAAGGAAAATGAAAAATCCGTGATCGAGTATGCCTATGCGAATGATCTGGTGCATGAGGACAGTCCGGAGGTCCGCACCGGGAAAAAGGTGGCCGTGGTCGGCAGCGGGCCTTCGGGTCTGGCGGCGGCACAGCTCCTCAACCGCAGAGGACACGAGGTGACAGTTTATGAGCGGAGCGACCGCGTCGGCGGCCTCCTGCGCTACGGCATCCCCAATATGAAGCTTGACAAGTTGCTGATCGACCGGCGGATCCGCCTGATGGAGGAAGCCGGCGTGCGCTTTATCACGGGCGCGGATGTCGGGAACACGGTCTCCGCGGAGGATCTGAAAAAGGAATATGACGCGGTGATCCTGTGCTGCGGCGCTTCGAACCCGCGCGACATCAAAGCTCCCGGAAGAGACGCCGGAGGAATCCGCTTTGCCGTGAATTTCCTGTCCGAGGTCACGAAACGCCTGCTGGACAGCGATTTTGAGGATGTTCCGACGGACCTCGCGAAGGGCAGGGACGTCATCGTCATCGGCGGCGGCGACACCGGCAATGACTGCGTGGGTACCTGCATCCGTCTGGGCGCGAAGAGCGTAACACAGCTGGAGATGATGCCCGAACCCCCGGCCTCGCGCCTTCCCTCCAACCCCTGGCCGCAGTGGCCCAGGATCCTCAAGGTGGATTACGGCCAGGATGAAGCGATCTGGAAGTTCGGGAGTGACCCCAGAGTCTATCAGACTACGGTCAAGGAGTTTATCAAGGATAAGAAGGGTGACCTGAAAGAGGTTGTCCTGGTCTCCCTCAAACCGGTCAGGGACGAAAAGACCGGCCGGATGAACATGGTGCCCGAGGAAGGAACGGAGCGGCGCGTCCCCGCGGGCCTCGTCCTCATCGCTGCCGGGTTCCTGGGGAGTGAGCAGTATGTCACCGATGCCTTCGGTGTGGAGCGCGACGGCAGGACCAATGTCAAAACAGACGCCGGGAAGCACCTGACAAGCATCCCGGGCATCTATACAGCGGGAGATATGCACCGCGGACAGTCCCTGGTCGTCTGGGCGATCGCCGAGGGACGTTCCGTGGCAAAAGAAGTCGACGAACATCTGATGGGCTACACGAATCTGTAGAAAGCATATAGACAGGAGCACGGAGCATGGCAACGATCAATAAAAACTACCTGAAACTTCCCGGCAGCTATCTTTTCTCGGGCATCGCAAAGAGCGTACATGAATACGAGACATCGCATCCGGACGCGGATGTCATCCGCCTGGGGATCGGCGATGTGACGCAGCCGATCGCGTCGGCAGTGATCCGCGCGCTTCACGCGGCGGTGGACGAGATGGGACAGGCGGACACCTTTCATGGCTACGCCCCCGATCTGGGCTATTCGTTCCTGCGCGATGCGATCGCCCGCGAGGACTATCAGGCGCGCGGATGCGATATCGCGGCGGATGAGATCTTTGTCTCCGACGGCGCCAAGAGCGACTGCGGAAATCTGCAGGAGATCTTCGGCACAGACAACCGCATCGCGGTCTGCGATCCCGTGTACCCGGTATATGTGGATGCCAACGTGATGGCGGGCAGGACTGGTGAGTATGACCGGGTAGAGCAGCGGTTTCAGGGAGTTACCTACATGTCCTGCACCGAGGACAACGGTTTTGCGCCGGAACTGCCTGAGGAACAGGCGGATCTCATCTATCTGTGCTTTCCGAACAACCCGACGGGCGCGGTCATAAAAAAGGATCAGCTCCAGCGCTTTGTCGACTACGCGAGGGAGCACGGCTCCGTCATCCTCTATGACGCGGCCTATGAGGCATATATCTCCGAGGACGATGTTCCCCACAGCATCTATGAGTGTGAGGGGGCACAGGAATGCGCGATCGAGAGCCGCTCGTTTTCCAAGACAGCGGGCTTTACGGGACTTCGCCTGGGGTATACCGTTGTGCCGAAAAAACTGGTCATAGAGGGCACGAGCCTCAGGGATCTCTGGGCCAGGCGCCACGGGACCAAGTTCAACGGCGCTCCGTACATTGTGCAGAAAGCCGGCGAAGCAGTGTATTCGGACGAGGGCAGGGCGCAGGTGCGCGAGCAGATCGCGTATTATATGGAAAACGCCCGGATCATCCGCGAGGGGCTCGCGGACGCCGGATATACGGCCTACGGCGGGGTCAACGCACCGTATATCTGGCTGAGGATACCGGAAGGGATGACGAGCTGGGGATTTTTTGATATGCTTTTGGATAAGGCCCGCGTGGTCGGGACACCCGGTGTGGGGTTCGGCCCACACGGCGAAGGGTACTTCCGGCTCACGGCGTTCGGCAGCAGGGAGAACACGATCCGTGCGATGGAGCGGATCAGGAAGATATGAGGGGGTGGGAGCGATGACAAAGTATGTATTTGTTACAGGCGGTGTGGTCTCCGGGCTCGGCAAGGGCGTCACGGCAGCGTCCCTGGGACGGCTTCTCAAGGAGCGGGGACTCAAGGTGGCGGCGCAGAAGCTCGATCCGTACATCAACGTCGATCCGGGGACGATGAGCCCCTACCAGCACGGCGAGGTCTATGTGACCGAGGACGGCGCGGAGACCGACCTGGATCTGGGACACTACGAACGCTTCATCGACGAGAACCTGACTAAATACTCCAATCTCACATCCGGTAAGGTCTACTGGAATGTCCTCAACAAAGAAAGACGCGGGGAGTACCTCGGATCGACCGTACAGGTGATCCCGCACATCACAAACGAGATCAAGGAATTTGTCTACCGCGCGGGACGCGAGACCGACGCCGACGTTGTGATCACAGAGATCGGCGGCACGATCGGCGACATTGAGTCTCAGCCATTCCTGGAGGCAGTCCGTCAGATCTCCCTCGAAGTCGGAAAAGAAAACAGTCTCTTCATTCATGTCACCCTCGTCCCCTTCCTGCACGGCTCGCAGGAGCACAAATCCAAACCCACTCAGCACTCCGTCAAAGAGCTTCAGGGAATGGGGATCAAACCGGATATCATCGTCCTCAGGTGCAACGAACCGCTTGAGCAGAGCATCTTCAAAAAGATCTCGATGTTCTGCAATGTCAAGGAGGACTGCGTGATCGAAAACCGCACGCTGGAGAGTCTCTATGAGGCACCGCTGATGCTGGAAAGGAGCGGCTTTTCCGGTGTGGTCTGCAGAGAACTCGGCATCGAAGCGTCGCGCCCGGATCTCACCGAGTGGAGCGCCCTTGTCGCGCGCATCGCGGGCAGAGAAAAGAATGTGACGATCGGTCTCGTCGGAAAATATGTGCAGCTGCATGATGCATATCTGTCTGTCGCGGAGGCGCTGACGCATGCCGGCTTTGCCCTGAACGCAAAGGTACATATCGAATGGCTTGATTCCGAGGAGATGAATCATGAGAATTACCGCGAGAAGCTGCGCGGGATCCACGGCATCATCGTCCCCGGCGGCTTCGGTGACCGCGGCACGCTCGGCATGCTCCTTGCCGCGGAGTACGCAAGGGCCGAAAAGATCCCGTATTTCGGCATCTGCCTGGGCATGCAGATCGCGGTGATCGAGTATGCGAGAAACGTGGCCGGCATCTCGGACGCCTGCTCCGGTGAGTTCCATGACGCTTCGGAGCACAAGGTCATCGACCTGCTCCCGGGACAGACGGACAGCACCGACAAGGGCGGAACGCTCAGACTCGGCAGTTATCCCTGCCATATCAAATCCGGCACGCTCATGGAGAGGTGCTATGGGGAGAGCGAGATCCGCGAACGCCACAGACATCGTTATGAATTCAACAATGACTATCGGGAGACTCTTGAAAAAGCGGGCCTCATCCTTTCCGGCATCTCTCCGGACGGGAAGCTCGTGGAGACGGTGGAGCTTGACGGCCACCCGTTCTATCTGGGTGTGCAGTATCATCCCGAATTCAAATCCAGACCCAACAGGCCGCATCCGCTGTTTGAGGAGTTCATTCGGACATCGCTTGAAAACAGTTCCGCAGAAAAAGAGGCATAAGGCAAAATGACAGCAAGCAGAAAACTGATCCTCGAGGACGGCACGGAGTACACCGGCGCGGGCTTCGGCGCGGAGCGCTCCGTCGTCTGCGAGATCGTCTTCAACACCTCCATGGCCGGGTATCAGGAGATCGCTTCAGATCCCTCCTATACCGATCAGGCCGTGGTTTTTTCGTATCCGCTGATCGGCAACTACGGGATCGCGGATGAGGACTATGAGAGCAGGATCATATCACCGTCGGCCGTCATCGTGCGGGATATCAACGACGAACCCTCCAATTTCCGCTCCACCAAGTCGCTCCCCGAACTGCTCGAGGAGAACGGTGTACCCGGGATCGCCGGCGTGGATACGAGAAAGCTCGTGCGCAGCATCCGGGATCTCGGCTCGAGAAGATGCCTGATCACGGACGCGGATACTCCGGCGGAGGAGGGCATGCGGATCATCCGGGAAACGCCGGTTCCCCACGACGCGGTCAGGCGCTGCAGCTGCACGAAAAAGTGGTACAGCCGCACTTCCAACCCCCTGTTTTCCGTGGTCGTGATCGACTGCGGACTCAAGATGAACATCGTGCGGATGCTGAACCGTCACCGATGCAATGTCACGGTGGTACCGTTCGACACGTGCGCTGAGGAGATCCTGGCCCTCCATCCGGACGGCGTGATGATCTCCAACGGCCCGGGGGATCCGACGGATGTCCCCGAAGTGATCGCAACCCTGAAGACGCTGCGCGGCAGGGTGCCGATGTTCGGGATCTGCCTGGGACATCAGCTGCTCTCGCTCTCCTGCGGTGCGAAGACCTATAAGCTGAAATTCGGGCACCGCGGCGGAAATCATCCCGTGCGTGCACTTTCCACCGGCAGGATCGAGATCACCGGCCAGAATCACAGCTATGCTGTAGAGGAGGCGTCCCTTGCGGGGACGGGACTTGCGGTCTCCCACATCAACCTTCTGGACGGGACCGTGGAGGGCGTGGCAGACAGTAAGAACATGATCTTTTCGGTACAGTACCATCCGGAGAGCGCTCCGGGGCCGCAGGACAGCGGCTATCTGTTCGAGCAGTTCATTGACCTGATGAAGAACCACAGAGGATGAGAAATGCCTAAGCGTACGGATATCAAAAAAGTACTTGTCATCGGCTCCGGCCCGATCGTGATCGGTCAGGCGGCGGAGTTTGACTACGCGGGAACCCAGGCCTGCCTGGCACTCAAGGAGGAAGGGTACGAGGTCATCCTCGCGAACTCCAATCCGGCGACGATCATGACGGATCACGCGATCGCGGACAAGGTCTACATGGAGCCGCTGACACTCGAGTATATGGCAAGGATCTGCCGGTACGAGCGGCCGGACGCGATCGTTCCCGGCATCGGCGGGCAGACGGGCCTGAACCTGTCCCTGCAGCTCTATGACAAGGGCGTCCTCGAGGAATGTGAGATCGAGCTCCTGGGAACAGCCGCGGAGAGTATCCGCAGAGCCGAGGACAGGGAACAGTTCAAGGAGCTCTGTGAAGAACTCGGGGAACCGGTGGTACCTTCGGCGATCGCCGAGAGCATCGAGGAGGGGCTCGCCGCTGCTGAAGAGATCGGCTATCCGGTGATCCTGCGGCCCGCGTTTACGCTGGGCGGAACCGGGGGCGGCTTTGCCAATGACCCGGAGGAGATGCGGGAACGCATGAAGACCGCGCTTTCTCTTTCACCGGTGCATCAGGTGCTTGTAGAAAAAAGTATCCGCGGGTATAAGGAGATCGAGTACGAAGTGCTCCGGGACGCCAATGACACGGCGATCACCGTCTGTAACATGGAAAATCTCGATCCCGTCGGCATCCATACCGGCGATTCGATCGTCGTGGCGCCGAGTCAGACGCTCACCAACCGCGAATATCATATGCTCCGGGACAGCGCCCTCAGGATCATCCGAGCGCTGAAGATCCAGGGCGGCTGCAACGTCCAGTTCGCCCTCGATCCGGAATCCTTTGCCTACTATGTGATCGAGGTGAACCCGAGGGTTTCCAGATCCTCGGCCCTCGCTTCCAAGGCGAGCGGCTATCCGATCGCGCGCGTCTCCGCCAAGATCGCGGTCGGGATGACGCTGGATGAGATCAAGCTTGCCAACACAACGGCGTGCTTTGAACCTTCGCTCGACTATGTTGTCACCAAGATGCCGCGGTTCCCGTTCGATAAATTCACGCTTGCCTCCAATGTTCTTTCTACACAGATGAAGGCGACCGGCGAGACCATGAGTGTCGGACGGACGATGGAGGAGAGCCTTCTGAAGGCGATCCGCTCTCTTGAGGACGGCAAGAACCATATCCATCTGGCAAAATTCGACGTCAAAAACCTCTCGAATAAACCGGCTCCGGAAAACCGCGCGGAGGCTGTAGAAAAACTGCTCGCCTACATCGAGGAGGGGACGGATGACCGTATCTACGCGATCTCCGAGCTCCTGTGGCTCGGCGTGGATCTGCAGGTGATCTATCTGCGTACGCGGATCGACATGTTCTTTCTCGATAAGATCAAAAAGATCGTTGACCTGGAAAAAGAACTTGAGGAGGCAGCAGCAGGGCATGGTGCGGACGATCCCGTTCCTGTCGGCAGAGACCTCCTGTACCGTGCAAAGCGCATGGGATTTTCGGATTCCTATATCGCGGAGCTCACCGGCTGCAGTGAGGAGGAGGTCTGGAAGCACAGGAGAGATCTCGGGATCCGTCCTGTCTACAAGATGATCGACACCTGCGCGAGCGAGTTCGAGAGCTACGTGCCGTATTTCTACTCCACCTATGAGGATGAAAACGAGTCGGTGATCTCCGACAGGAAAAAGATCATCGTTCTCGGCTCCGGGCCGATCCGGATCGGGCAGGGCGTCGAGTTTGACTACTCCACGGTCCACGCGGTCAAGACGATCCGTGACATGGGGTACGAGGCGATCGTCATCAACAACAATCCGGAGACCGTTTCCACGGATTACACCACGGCAGACAAACTCTATTTCGAGCCGCTGACTCCCGAGGATATCATGAACATCGTCGACCTCGAGCAGCCGCTGGGCGTGATCACGTCCCTGGGAGGGCAGACGGCAGTCAATCTCGCGGAGCCCCTCGAGAAACGAGGTGTAAAGATCATCGGCACAGGCACCGGCGCGATCTTTGCCGCGGAGGACCGGGACGCTTTTGAGGATGTCATCAGGAGACTGGAGATCCCGCATCCCACGGGCGAGGCTGTCACGACGATCGAAGAGGGCGAGGAGGCCGCGGAGCGCATCGGCTATCCGGTTCTTGTGCGTCCATCCTTTGTCCTGGGCGGACGCGCGATGGAGATCGTGGCCAACCGGGAGATGCTCGTTCATTACCTGAAGAACGCGGTGGAGGTGGACCGCGACCGGCCGGTGCTGATCGACCGTTATGTCGTCGGCAAGGAGGTCGAGGTCGATGCTGTCTGCGACGGCACGTCCGTGTTCCTGCCGGGGATCATGGAACTCGTGGAGCGGACCGGTGTCCATTCGGGCGACAGCATGAGCGTCTATCCGCCTTTTTCCCTGTCAGACCAGGTCAGGAAGACGATCCGCGAATACACGGAGAAGCTGGGTGTCGGGATCGGTATCGTCGGGCTCTACAATATCCAGTTCATCGTCGATCCCGAGGATCATGTCTACATCATCGAAGTGAACCCGCGGGCCTCGAGGAGCGTTCCGTTCCTGTCCAAGTCGACCGGTGTTCCGCTCGTGGATATCGCAACGCGCGTCATGCTGGGGGAGAGCCTCGCGGATCAGGGATACGCCGGCAAGGTCCTTCCGGACAAGGATTTCTGGTATGTCAAGGCACCCGCCTTTTCATTTGAAAAGCTGAACGGCATGGATGCGTATCTGTCGCCGGAGATGAAGTCCACCGGCGAGGCCATCGGATACGATAAGAGCCTTAAACGTGCACTGTATAAGGCACTGCAGGCCTCCGGCATCAAGATGAAGGAATACGGGACCGTGATGGTCACCCTCGCGGATGAGGACAAGGAGGAGGCCCTGCCGCTGATCCGCAGGTTTTATGAGCTCGGCTTTAATATCGAAGCCACCGTGGGAACCGGCAGATTCATGAAGGAGCATGGGATCAGGACCCGTATCCGCGGCAAGATCAGCGAGGGGAGCGATGAGATCCTGCGCTCGATCCGCGCGGGATACGTCAGTTATATCATCAATACGAGAGCCATCCTCTCGGGGGTACATTACAACGACGGCGTGGAGATCCGCAAATGCGCGATCATGAACGGTGTGACGATGTTCACATCGCTGGATACGGTGCGGATCCTGCTGGATGTTCTGGAGGATGTATCACCGAGGATAAGTGAGATTTAAGGAGGAAGCCATGGAGTACACATTGGATGAGGTGATGAAGTTTATCGAGGAGGAGGACGTCAAGTTCATCCGTCTGGCGTTTCGTGATGCCTACGGTGTGCAGAAGAACATCTCCGTGATGCCCGGCGAGCTTGGAAAGGCGTTCCGCGAAGGTGCACCGATCAACGCACGTGAGATCGCGGGCTTCCGTGACTGCCCGTATTCGACACTCTATCTGAGACCCGATCCGGATACCATGGCGATCCTGCCCTGGCGGCCGGACAGCGGCAGAGTCCTGCGCATGTTCTGCAATGTCTACACACCGGACGGCAAGCCGTTCGAAGCGGACAGCCGCGGGATCCTGGAGCGGGCTCTGGAAAAAGCCGATGCCGAGGGGATCGAATTTCGGTTCGGGACGGAGTCGGAATTCTACCTGTTCAATACCGATGATAACGGCAATCCGACAAGGACTCCTTATGATCAGGCGGGCTATATGGATATCGCTCCTCTGGACAAGTGCGAAAATGTCCGCAGAGATATCAGTCTTACGATCGAACGGATGGGTTTGATCCCCGAGCGCTCCCATCATGAGCGGGGCCCCGGGCAGAACGAGATCGATTTCCACTACGCCAAGCCGCTGAAAGCCGCGGATCAGATGACGACCTTCAAGATGGTCGTGAACACGGTCGCGAACCGCCACGGACTGGTCGCTGACTTCTCCCCGATGCCGCTGGCGGGACAGCCCGGCAACGGCTATCACATCAATATCTACGCTGTGGACAGGGACGGCAATGATGTGGTGAAATATGCGGCGGCCGGGATCATCGACAAGATCCGCGACATGACGATCTTTCTGAACCCCAAGGATGCCTCCTACAGCCGGCTCGGCAACAATACGGCGCCTGACAAGGTGAACTGGTCGAGCGCCGAGGAATCGGAGCTTGTCTACATCGATACCTACAACGGGAAGACGCGCGTGGAGCTGCGTTCCCCTGACGCCGAGAGCAACCCCTATCTGGTATACGCGCTCCTGATCCATGCGGGACTCTTCGGGATCGAGAACCGGCTTGCCTTGCCGGAGGAGATGGAGAAGAACGCGGAGTCGCTGCCGGGATCCAGAAAAGAGGCGGCCAAACTGGCATCGCAGAGCCCCTTTATCCGGGAGATCGTCCCCGAGGGCCTGCTCGCGGAATACACGCGCATCTGAGGAAACGGATGGCCAGACAGGAGGGAAAACAGCATTCCATACTGATCGTTTCCGCGTCCGAACAGTTCGAAGCGATCGTCAGGCGCTCGCTCAAGGGATTTCTCACGATCGAGTGCCGAAGGAGCGGCGCGCTCGCAAGGCGCATCGTCTGGGATCGGGATTTTGATCTGATCGTGATCGACGCACCTCTGCCCGATGAACGGGGAGAGGACCTCGCGATGGACATCGCCGAGAAGAGCAACTGCTCGATCCTGCTGGTCGTTCCGCAGGACGTCTATGACGATGTGCTCGAGGAGGTGACGGACGCAGGGATCCTGTCGATCTCCAAGCCGTTCCCCAGGGGCCGCGTTGATAAGGCGGTCCGGTTCATGGTGGCCATGCAGAACCGTCTGTTCCGGCTCGAAAAGAAAACACTCTCCCTCGAGGAAAAGATGGAGGAGATCCGCACGGTGAGCCGTGCCAAGCTGCTTCTTGTCGAAAAAAAGCACATGACCGAGGATGAGGCCCATCGCTATATCGGGAAACTCGCCATGGACGGCGGCGTATCCCGCGGCATCGCGGCAAGGCAGATCATCGAAGAACTGTAACCGCCGCACTTTTTGCCTGCAGGGCATCTTCGCCGGGATCGCCGGTATATTTCTCAAGAGGTTCTTTCACAGGTTTTTCATCTTTGCTATAATAGGAAAACAGAGGCGTTTTTTGCGTGACGCGAGGGGGAGCAAGCGTGGAAAAAGAACTGTTTATCAGGCAGTTGCGCCCATATCTGTATCTTCTGGACGAAGCACATGAAGCGACGGGCTATCTGCTGATCGGCGAGGACAAGGCCTGCGTGATCGACACGATGATGGGGTATCACAACCTGTCTGAGGTGGTGCGCGGGATCACCGGCAAGCCGGTCATGGTCATCAATACCCACGGTCATCCGGACCATATCCTGGGGAATATGTATTTTCAGGAAGCATATATACATCCGGCGGATGTTGCGCTCGCGGAGAGCTTCATGCAGTATCCGGACTTTGCACAGGCCGTACAGGAGCACGGCGGGGGCATGCCACCGTATCGGGAGATCCGCGGCGGCGATCTGGTCGATCTCGGAGGCAGGACCCTTAAGGTCTATGAGATTCCCGGACACACGCCCGGCGGCATCCTGCTCCTGGACGCGGAGGACAGGATCCTCTTTACCGGGGATTCCGTCAACCACCATCTGTGGATGCAGCTGGACGGGTGCGCACCGCTGGAGGAGTTTCTTTCTACACTGGACGGACTGATGTTTCTTGAAAAGGAAGCGGATGTGATCCTACACGGGCATGCCAGGGATTACGACGATATCACCCTCCTTGGCTGCGTGCGCGACGGGATCCGGGAGATCTGCGAGGGGAAGACGCAGGATGACAAGCCGTATGAGTATTTCGGCGGCACCGCAAAGCAGCACGCGTTTTCCGTACGGCCGGACAGGCACTATCAGCAGGACGATCACGTGATCTGCTACCGATAGGCGGGCGGTCCGTCTGTCTTTGTGGATATAGGAAAAGGGGGACAGTATGACTGATTTTCAGGCCGTTGTTGACCATATGGGGGCACTTTCCTGTGTTGTTTCCGTCGAGAAACAGGAGGAGGGAAAACCGTGCATCTACCGCATCGTCGCCGGGAATAAGGCATACATCGATTCGATCGAACATCCCGCGCCGGGGACCGAGATGCTCACGGACAAGTTCATTCCGAACAGCGAGTACACCATGTATCTCACACGGGACCTGAATTTCGAGGATTACTGCTACCGCGCGGCGGTGCGGAAAAAGTGCCTGCATTCCTATGCCCATCCCGACCGGATGAACGTCTGGCTCACGATGACGTTTCTGCCCCTGTTTCCGGACGAGGGAAATCTCAGCTACTGCCTGTACATGATGGAGATCAGCTTCGAGGCGAGCTCGGAACAGATGTCGAACATCAACACGAACATCGCAAGCTCAGTCCTGGAAACGAGTATCAAGCTGCGCGGAACCGCTGATTTCCGGAGCACCATGAAGGAAGTGATCAGCGACATCCGAAATCTCTGCGATGCCGAGCACTGCTGTATCCTGCTGTTCAACGATATTGAAAAGGACTGCTCCGTGCTCTGCGAGGCGCTCTCGGAGAATACCCGACTGACCACGATGGAGAACTATGTCGATAAGTCGTTCTACACCATCGCCTCCTCCTGGGAGAGCACGATCGCCGGCAGCAACTGCCTGATCGCCAAGAACGAACAGGATATGGAGCTGGTCAGGGAGCGGAATCCGGTGTGGTACCAGTCTCTCCATGACGCCGGCGCAAAGAACATCATCCTTTTCCCGCTGAAATCCCGCGATCACCTGCTGGCCTATATGTGGGCGATCAATTTCAACGCGGAAAAGGCGATCGAGATCAAGGAGACCCTGGAGCTCGCGACCTTTATCCTGGGCTCGGAGCTCGGCAACTATCTGCTCCTGGACCGCTTGAAGATCCTAAGCTCACGCGACATGCTCACCGGCGTGATGAACCGCAACGAGATGAACAACTTCGTGGACGGCGTATCCCAAAGCCCGGAACCCGTGCCGTATTCGGTCGGCGTCATCTTCGCGGATCTCAACGGCCTCAAGGAGGTCAACGACAGGGACGGCCACGCCGCGGGCGACCGGCTGCTCAAGGACGCGGCAAGCGCCCTGCGTGAGGTCTTTAACGAAGAGGACATCTACCGCGCGGGCGGAGATGAGTTCTCCATCATCGTCAAAGGGGTGACGGAGGAGGAGATCGCTGAAAAGATCGAAGAGATCCGCTCTAAAGAAAGCGCCTACGAGCAGCTGTCCTTTGCCCTGGGCGGCAGCGCCGTACCGGACGCGCGCCAGATCCGCACAGCCCTTCGCCAGGCGGACGAGCGCATGTACGAGGATAAGGCAAAGTATTACGAATCGCACGAGAAGTACCGGTAGAAGATTCCTGCCGGACACAGTCTGATGCCGGCGGCTGCCGGGGACTGTGCCGGGCCGGCACTGCGCTTGGATACGATCAGTAAACACCTGATCATAGCAATCCATAGAAAAAACTATAGGAGTTGCGCTATGAAATCTAATGAAAAACTACGATTTTATATGGATGAAACATCTGCTCCGTATAAAGAATACGAGAATCCATTTGTTAGAACAGAAAACGATGATGCATTTGATAAAATGCTGATTAGAAAATTTCATCTCACTACTATCGAAATGGAAAATGAAAGCTCCAAATAACGATAAAATAAAAACTGCTCCTGTATTTCCAGTTACAGAATACGAAGTGGTTTTTCTTTGTTTATTGGCTTAACTTAATGACATTGGGTAGTCAGGGCCCGGTAAATACCGGGCCCTGATCTATAGGCATATAAAAATGTCAAAATCTCTCAGTATATATGCCTGTTGATCGCGAGTAGCGGAGTAACAGAGGATGTGACTCCTATAGGTTTGAGGCTTTTAAGAAATATATATGCTTTTTTTCTTATAATGTGACAGATTTCAGACGAGCAGGCGCAGTATCTGTGCGGAAAAGGCATATAATTTGGCAGGTTTTATTCAATATATCGGAGTGATGTTCAAATCTCATTCGGAAACAGACGGATAAAGGCATATAAAATATTGAAAAAGCTTTCAGATATATGCTTCAGCCGATCGTATTGCCAATCATATAGGAAAAACATAGAATCAATCTCCCGGACCCAGTTTTTTGGTCATCCCGACCTGCCCTTTTGGACGTAGTACAGCCGGTAAAAAGCGTGTATAATGATTCAGGTTTTTGTGAGGACGCGCGGAAAAGCGCGCCCGCAGCAGAATGGAGAATGCGTTATGAGGAAAAAGATCAGTTGGACGAGGATGCTGGCCGTGCTGATGGCGGCGCTGATGCTCCTTTCGCTTGCGGCCTGCGGCGATGAGGGCGGGAAAAAGAGCAAGGACAAGGACGATGAGGAGGAGATCTCCGAAGAGAGCTTTGTCGGCACCTGGGGCGAAGCGGATGATACGCAGCTGGTACTGGATGACGACGGCACAGGCGTCTTTACCCTGTGGGGAGAATCCACCGATATCAAGTGGAAACTCAAGGACGACAAGGTCACGTTCAAGGCGGATGAGAAATACACCGTGACGCTGAAAGGGAAATCCGGATCGCAGATCAAAGTAAAGAACGAGACCGGCAACATCAATACCGTCCTCGATAAGCAGAAAAAGTCCAAGGGCAGCAAGAAGAAAAAGAGCTCGGATGATGATGAAGATGACGACGAGGATGAGGATGATGATGACGAGGACGACGAGGATTCCGGAAAATCCGGAAAATCCGGGAAGTCCAAGGGCGACTGGATCGCTGCCGATCAGAAGGACGACAGTGATACGCCCGGCACCTATTATGCGTATGCCTACGAGGCGTCCGGCAATCTGATCAGACCGGGCGACGCCGGGGCGGATACCCTGCTCGACATCACCGTGGATTTTGAAGACGACGGCACGGGGCAGGTCAGTGTCATGGGCGTGGAACTGGATATCGCCTATGAGGACGGCACCATCTGGTACGAGGCGCTCAAAGGAACGGATGACGGGATCCTCTATACCTACGCGTGTAACGGCGATGAGCTCTTCATGGCCGATACCAGCGGCATCGGCTTCTACTATCTGCGCAGAGAGGGCAGCGATTCCGAGACTGCGCTTTCGCTTCGCGGATTCTGAAACAAAACTGCTTCAACAGTATTGCGGGTGGTCAAACCATGCAGAGATTTCTGAAAAACAGCCGTATCATCCGCGTGCTCGCACTGCTTCTGGCCTTGATGCTCGTGGCCGGCTGCGGCGACTCCGATGAAGGATCGTCTTCCAAAAAGAAGAAATCTAAGTCCAAAAAGGTCACCGTCGAGGATGACTGGGACGATGAGGATGAAGATGACGACGAAGACGAGGATGAGGACGACGAGGACGAAGACGACGAAGAGGAAGATGCCGTTGTTGCGGGGTACTATGATCTGTGGACCATGGGAGTCGGGATCGGCGAAAACAGGACAGAGATCCCTCATGATCAAATGAGCATGACCGGTTATATCCTGTTCAATGAGGATCACAGCGGCAAAATGGGCAACGGTGCTGACGGCACGATCGCCGATTTTGATATCACCTGGGACGATGACGGGGGCATTTCGGTCTACGGCAATCCGCTCTATACCTGGGAAGTCTCCGGGGATGTCCTTACCGTGAACATGGGTGAAGGCGCTGATTATTATTACGTCCGTCAGGGCGTGGACGCCCAGGTGGCATATAATGATTTCAAGAAGAGCAAGGGTTATGAAGTAGCAGATGGCGCCGACGGCAATTATACCGGTGATGATGACTATGACGAGATCATTCCTGTCTACTCTGACTGCATGTACCGGGTATGTGCCGTGGAGGATATGGGCAAACTCCTGACGGGCGATGACCTCAAGAAATGGGGCTATGATGAATACTGGATCCAGTCCCAGGAAGGCTGCAGGATAGACTTTAATCTCGGCACCAGCGATAAACATGACGGCGATTACTACATGGATGATCTGTACTCGGCGATCACAAAATATACGAACGACACAGACCCCCTCTATCCGTATAAAGTCGTGGCGGACGGAGACATCATTTTCGTCAAGGTCCGGGGAAATAACATGATCCTTGCCCGTGACGGCGCGGACGTAGAGGCTGCCATGGCGAAAGCAGGGGATATCCCGTATCTGAAGATCAAGTC
Organism: Lachnospiraceae bacterium; assembly: GCA_024687125.1. Taxonomy (GTDB): domain Bacteria; phylum Bacillota; class Clostridia; order Lachnospirales; family Lachnospiraceae; genus Butyrivibrio. The sequence continues at coordinate 948 of JAILFA010000097.1, read as the reverse complement.
CGGTGAAGTCCGGGACGGACTTACGGGCTATGCGCCTACCCCCAGGGACAAGAAGATCGCCTGCGTCGGAGGCAATATGTATTTTGATCCGGTAAACGGATGGATCAAGTATATCGAGCCCACTGTTACGGAGATCGACTATCCCAGAGGCTTTGACGGGATCGGCATATGGGAGATCAAAACGAGCATCTATGACGCAAAGAACCTGAAGATATTCCACTGCGCGCCGGATATGTTCCCGGTGACCCTGGATAAAACGACCGGAAAGTATGAACAGGACATTTACTGCACCCACGCGGGCTTTGGCTGTGCGGCTCTGGGGCATGCCATGTTCTGCGGTTTTGACAACGACAAGGAGATCGATTCTCTGGGAAGCATTGAATATTTTGAATATGGTCCCGCTTTTGTCAACGCAAACCTGGCGGACCTCAGGAAGCTTCTTGACTCCTCGAGCACGGATGCAGATGATTATGAGCTGATGAGCGGAAAGGAAAGGCAGATCAAAGAATTCGCTGAATATGCCCTTGAGGACGAAGAGGATGAAGTACGGAAGTTGGAGCGTGTGGGAAAATTTGCCAGGTCCGGTTATCTCTACGATGAAGACAGCGGCAGGTATGACACGAGGCACGCGGATGAAAAGCAGGTGGAAAAGATGGAGGAGATCAGAAAATCCCTCAAGGGCCACGGTGTCTATAACGAGGGCAGGGCATATCTTATGAGGGATATGCTGATCGAAGCCGGAATCCCCTGTGTCACTACTCTCTGCGGAATATCCGATGTATATGGGGAAGTGCCTGAATCCTATCAGGACTATTTTGATCAGAATTATGTAGAAGTCACACGGAGCAAGCGCGCGGACAGCTATGCGGATGATGAGATCGATGATGACACCCAGGAACAGATCGATGCTATCATGAATGCCGCTCCCATGTGCTACGTTTATGATCT
>JAILFA010000091.1 GCA_024687125.1 Lachnospiraceae bacterium | reverse complement strand
ATTGGAATGTTCCCCGACCGACAGCTCGGGGATGAGCTCCTCCACCACGACGTACAGCATGGCGCCCGCGGCAAAGGAGAGAAGGTACGGCATCGCGGGAACAATAAAGCCCGCGATGATCACCGTCAGTCCGCCGAATATCGGCTCCACCGCACCGGACAGCACACCAAGAACGAACGATTTCGGCTTGTTCTTACCCTCCGCGTACAGAGGCATGGAAATGATTGCGCCCTCCGGGAAATTCTGTATGGCGATCCCCAACGCGAGCGCCAGGGCGCCGCCTGCGGTGATCATCCCGGAACCGTTCAGCAATCCGGCATAGACAACGCCGACTGCCATGCCCTCGGGAATGTTGTGCAGCGTTACCGCGAGCACCAGCATCGCCGTCCGCGTCAGTCTGCTCCTGGGACCCTCCACCTGATCGATCACAATGTGCAGATGCGGGATCACATGATCCAGTATCAGAAGAAACAGGATTCCCAGCCAGAAGCCGGTAAAAGCCGGCAAAAATGCCCATCTCCCTTTGTCTGTCGACTGCTCAATGGCCGGAACGATCAGGCTCCAGATGGACGCCGCCACCATCACGCCTGCCGAAAAGCCCGACAGCGCGCGCTGCACACCGATCTTCAGCTCCTTTTGTAAAAAGAATACGCAGGCCGCTCCTGCCGAAGTCCCGATAAACGGGATCAGAAGTCCTGTCAGTCAAGGATCGCGCCGGTCGGTTTTTCCCATTCATGCGTGAAATGCACCCCCTGCATACGCATGACGCCGCCCTGACCGGGGCCCTCGAACATGTAGACCTCAAAGCCCTTTTCCTGCAGATAGAGGACCAAAAAGAGGAACTCCTCAAAATAACTGTCATTGCCGCCGTGGAGCACGATCGTCCCCCTGCTCTCCCCCGTCGGCACAACGTGCATCACAGGGAGCTTCACGTCGCCGAAGGGCACCTCCATGCGGTCGATCCGCCTGTGTTCCCCTTCGAAGAAATCCGAGTAGTACGCGTCAAAGAGCTTTGTGACCTTTTCATAATACTTCTTCTTGTCCGGGTCGCCGTCGTACATGAAGAACTCGCTCATCCGGTAATAGGCGATGGCGTTCCCGGTCCTGCCTTCCTTAAACGCCGTATCACCGAGCGCGATCAGTTCCCGCTTCCAGTCGGTACTGTCATGGATCTTATGCGAGATCTTTTCTACATCCTCCAGCCTGCCCCCGTCCCAGTTGATCACGCGGTTTAACTGATAGTTGAAATTGGGCTCGTCATTCAACTGGTAGACGCCCTTCTTCAGGACGACCGGTTGTGAGATATCGTACTTTTCCATCCGTGTGGTTCCCTTTCAACCCGCATTTTCCATCGTCGGAGCAAGCGTGTTGCGATAGAACCTGCTGAGACACTCATAGGTCTCGTCGCTGATGGAGTGTTCCAGCAGGCAGGCGTCGTTGTCCGCTGTGTTCTCACTCACGCCGATGCTTTGGAACATCTTTGACAGTAGCAGATGCTTGTTGTAAATCTTCTCAGCGACAGCTTTTCCAAATTCCGTAAAGAGGATGTGACCTTCCTCACTGAAATAGATCATATTCTCCTGCCGGAGCTTTTTCATGGCCACACAGACGCTGGGCTTTGACACACCCAGTTCCTTGGCCACATCGACCGATCTCACCTTTCCCTTCCGTTTAAGAAGGATCAGAATGCTCTTCAGGTAGTTTTCCGATGAACAGCTCTTTGCCATTTCGAAAACCCCTCCTCATTCCGGCAGCAGGTTCGTCATGCTCTTAAGTCCCAGCGCGACCGTAGAACTGTTGTGCAGCATGGCCGAGGTCGCGGGCGGCAGGATCCCTGCGATCCCGAGAAGGATCAGCGCCGAATTGAAGCTGACAATGGTCCGGTAATTGAAGCGGATCCGCTTCATCAGGAGCGTGCTGAGTTTCTTAAGGACGACTATGGATTCCAGATCCTCGGAACTGATCGTGATGTCCGCGATCTGTCGCGCGATCTCTGCGCCCTCGCTGATCGCGATCCCCGCGTCAGCCGCAGAGAGAGCCGGGGAATCATTGATCCCGTCTCCCACCATGATCACACGCCTGCCGTCAGCTTTTGCTTTCTCCACATAATCCGCCTTATCCTCCGGCAGGACCTCCGCGTAGTATTCGTCAATCCCGGCGGATGCCGCGATGGCGGCGGCGGTGCGCCCGCTGTCGCCCGTCATCATCACGATACGCGCAAATCCCTGTTCCTTCAGCTTTGTGACGACATCTGCGCATTCCGTGCGCATCGGATCCTCGATCAGGATGACCGCGGCCAGCTTTCCCTCCTTTGCGAAATAAAGATGGGAGTACGCATCCGGAAGGCTGTCGAAGAGCTCCCGCCTGTCCTCCGGTATGATCGTCCGTTCATCCTCAAAGACAAAGTGGTAGCTGCCGATCACGACCTTCTTCCCGTCGATATGTGAGGCGATCCCGTGCGCGACGATGTACTCCGCCCTGGTATGCATCTCGTCATGGAGAAGCCCCCTGTCCGAAGCGGCGTCCACCACTTCGCGCGCGACCGAGTGCGGGAAATGCTCCTCCAGGCACGCCGCCTGACGCAGCAGCTCGTCCCCGGACTCTTCACAGAAGGAGATTACCCGTTTCACGGTGGGACGGGCTTTCGTCAGGGTTCCTGTTTTATCAAAAATGATAGTATCCGCATCTGCGACGGCCTCCAGGAATCTTCCGCCCTTGACCGTGATGCCGTATTCCGTGGCTTCCCGGATGGCAGACAGCACCGACAGTGGCATCGCCATTTTGAGGGCGCAGGAATAATCCACCATGAGAACGGATACCGCTTTCATCACATCGCGGCTGAACAGCCAGGTGGCGGCAGCAGCTGCAAGTGTGTACGGGACCAGACGGTCGGCGAGGCGTTCCGCCCGGCTCTCCAGAGAGGATTTCAGCTTCTCCGATTCCTCGATCATCTTCACGATTTTATCGAAACGGCCGCAGCCCTCCACCTGCGTCACCGTGACGGTGAGCTCGCCCTCCTCCACCACGGTACCGGCAAAGACCACCGAGCCCTCGCATTTGCGCACCGCGGCGGATTCTCCGGTCATGGAGGCCTGATTGACCATCGCTTCGCCTTCTGACACCTCTCCGTCAAACGGGATCATATTCCCCATCCGCACGACAACCCGGTCACCGCAGACGACCAGGGAGGAATCCGTCAGGATTTCCCCGACATCTGTAAGGAGCCACACCTGATCGACATTGAGTGACATCCTCCGAGCCAGATCATCCACTGACCGCTTATGAGTCCACTCCTCCAGCGTATCCCCGATCCCCAGCAGGAACATCACATTGGAGGCAGTCCCATAGTCACCGATGAGCATCGCGACTGAGATGGCGACTGCGTCGAGAAGTTCCACCTGAAGCCGTTTATTACCTATCGTTCTCAATCCCCTCCAGATATACTTCACAGCCTTGATCCCGTCCCAGACGAGCCGGATCCGGAGCGGCAGGAACAGTCTCTTGCCGCAATGTACCAGGATCGACCCGATGATCCGGTCGCGGTACCCGGCGGACGCTTCTCTGCCGGAGCTCTCATAGATCCGCTCCGGGACGTTCGTACCTTCGAACGAGAATCCCTTCAGAATCTCCAGTATCCGCGCCCTGTCTCCGTCAAATCGGATCACCGCGTCCGCCGTCCGCTCATAGACCTGTGCTTCACAGATCTCCGGAAAGCCCTGCAGATAATAGTCCATGGTATCCGCCTCCCGGAAGGTCATGCGCTTCATCTGGAGATGTACACGGATCCTGGATCGTATCTCATGTTTGATCGTAAATCTCATATCTGTTTCACCGGATTTCTGATATATGTGTTCGCAGGATGACAGTTACCATCAGTAGCATAATGATCCTGCATGCAGATAATGCTCATTCACCATCCTCAGCACCTTCCCTCGCAGCCCTTTCCTCGTTGATCTCCTTTGCCTCCGCATAGATATCGGAACAGTTCTCCTGCAGGACCGCGACCTGATCCAGCACGGAATCCTTTGCCCTCAGAACGCCCGCAGTGCAGTGCGTATAGACCTTCTTCGCGTCCTTCGAGGACAGGAGCCTGATCCCCTCCAGTCCGAACAGGGTTCCCAGTGCAAAGATCCCGATCTTTTTCCAGCTCATATCTGACCTCCTTTATGTGTTCGATCCGCTAAAACGCCGATTCGGCGCAGTATGTTTGCATAAATAAGCATCACGTCCGGGCGACCACTTCCCACATCTGCCCCATGTTCTTAAAGCCGCCTTCCGGCAGGCAGCTGCCGCACATCTTACCGCCGCTGCCAGAGGTGCACCCGCTGCAGCCGTGACAGCTTACCTGGTCTCCGATCACCCGGCGGATCATGCCGATGTGTTCGAGGTATTCGATCAGCCGGAACACACCCGTGATATCGGTATCCAGTTCCTCCGCCAGCATGGGGAGGGTCCTTGCGTGACTGTCCTTTAACAGCTCCATCAGTCTGTTCAGCCTGTTGTCCATAGCGCATCACCAGATCAGCAGTCCGATGTGATAGACGATCGTTGAGAGCACCAGTGCCCCCACCGTGTAATATGCCGCGATCCTTGCGGTCCACTTCGCGGACGCCGTCTCCTGGTAGGTAGCGGCAAGTGCGACCACGCAGGGCATGTTGAAGGTGATCGCGAAGATGAAGGCCAGTGCCTCAGGTCTGCTGACATTGGCAAGCAGAAGCTCGCTTAACGGTTTTGCCCGGCCAGTTGCCCACGTGCTGTCGGAGTCCCGTCAGCGCGTTGAAGATCGTGGATTTTCCGGAATTGGGCTATCCGAGCAGTGCTATTGTCGCTGTCATGCGCTCACCTCCGTCACTTCGATCTGGCTGCATTTCTCTCTGTTCAGCGCGATCATGGTATCTCTGGAATACACCAGTATCGGGCGGTTCCTGTCATTGCGAATCACTGCCACCCGGCACCCCGGCGTGATGCCGATGGAGGTGATCCTGCTCTGGAAACGTTCGTCCCCTTTGATTGCATGAACCTTAGCCTCTTTGTCCGGTTTTACCTCATTTAAGCTCATATGTACCTCCTGTAATGTCTGTCATTCCGCTTTGTTTCCCTCTGTTGATCCTGTGCTGTCCGATCATTTCCGAAAACGGGCCGGACACTCACTCGAGCGATCTGACCTCATATCCCAGACCGGTCACCGCCTGAACAAGCACCTCGTCCTTTATCTCCTTTCCGTATTTTATGACTGCCTGTTTCCTGCTGCCGTTCACCTTCGCGCTGATGCCGTCGATGGAATTCAATACATTCTGCACCCGCGTATAGCAGTGCTCGCAGTGCATCCCGTCGATCCTCATCACCTTTTTGGCGATGACCGAATCCAGCTTTCGCGGCTTTGTCCTGACATCCGAACCGCCGCCTCCGCAGCAGGCTCCCTGCCCCTTAAAATGCGCGACAGTGCTTTTGATCGCGAAGAACAGCGCGACTGCCAGAATGACGATGATGATCAGGTTGGAAATCATAATGAAGCGCTCCTGATATTGTCCCTGCGGATCGGTCTGACGAAGGATCAGCTGTGAGTGGCCTGTCCCTGTGCAGTACGGGGCTGAGAGCACCCCATGTTCTTCCTCGGGCAGCTCCCCGCCATGGGGCAGCCGATGCAGTGGCTGCCCCGCTTCTTTTCTTTGTAGATATAAGCGCAGGCTCCCGGAACAAGGAGGAACAAAACTGCGATAATGATGATATTGGAAAGCATTGCGCCCATATCCCGACTCCCTTTTTCTTCCGATTACTGAG
>JAILFA010000081.1 GCA_024687125.1 Lachnospiraceae bacterium | reverse complement strand
TGAACGTTGACCGCCTTGCAGATGGCTTTTTGTTCTCTATTATGATTTCGATCTTGTCAAGGTGCACACGGCGGATTAAACTGCCGAAAAACTTATTCTACAACAACCTTGTTTGTTGGGCGGGTTGTTGAGCAAACACTACATAAATGTTTGCATAATAAAGATATCTTCTGTTCCCTTCCTCCGTTTCCTTTTGCGAGCGAACGATCTGATAAGAGAAATAATCATCTACAGTCTCGGACGGATTTGTGTCTCCCATCTCAGAAAGCTTAAAAATGGTATGTGACTTCAAGATGTCCAGTATGGTATCATCTCTTACGATCGGTCTGTTCGGACTGTCTTTCAGCTTGAGATAAAGGCTGGAGCAATGATCATTCCTTGATAACACCTGACAATAATAGGTATAGTCCGGATCAGGTGAATCGGCTGTAAATACACGACTCCAAGACTGATGCCCATCCTTCTCACCATGCTCATCAATTTCCGCTTTTCCGTAAGTCTCCGGGATTGTGGATACCGGACCGGTAAAGCGGATCCCTCCGGTCACATAAATTGATCGAATATCCTTGTAATCAGGCTCTCCGTACAGGTAGGTTTCCGGATTCTCTATATTTCCTGCATAGTTCTCGAACATTACACTGTCTACGATCGGATCTTCTGGATCTTCATCGATCAGAGTTCGTCCAAAACTCGAAAGGTCCAGTCTGATCCAGCCGGAAAGAAAACAGGGAAATATCACTGTTCCATCCTTCTTATACTCATTCAGATAATCCTGCAGGCATTTCTCATTGAGTTCCCGATCGCGCGACGGATGCCCATAATAACTGCCGAACTCGGCTTTTGAGTTGTAAAAATCTGCTCCGGCATTCATAAAATCTCTTACAGTCGATTTTCCGAGTTCCAATACATGATTGCCGATCTGAACATAAGCGCCATCGGCCAGCGACAGATTCATGATACGGCTGTCCGGTTCATAATCCTTATATACGTCAAAACTATCGTCGTATCCATCGAACGCTGAACCACTGAAAATACTGGTATCAGTATTGCTTTTCCCAAAGATCGTCTGGTCATCCTGTGCCTCTTTTTCATGAAAGAGCTTGTTGTCATCACCAGCCTGATGATCCTGTTCGGTCACACCGCATGCCCCAAGAAGAACAACAAGAAAAACAGTCACTAACAAATGACATCCGATCGTCCCTTTTCTCTGGTCAGATGGTCTCATCTCAAAGGTCTTCCTTTGAATTCCAATCCGGCATGCAATGCTGATGCGCCCATGCTGTACCCGACAGCATTATTGAAATCCGCGACATACCACTTACCGTTGTAACATACCGTAGTCATAAACAATATGTATTCTTTTTCATTTATCATAATATCCAGAGAGACACTATCCACTTGTTCAGCACCCCATGTCTTCTCACGATTCTGGGCAAACGTTTTTTGGGAATCCCGGGAAGAAACACCCAGGTCACCCGGTGAAAGGGATGCCTTTATTTCAATGCTTTTGAGCCCCGGATCTATTTCTATGAAGCTCAGCACATCATCTACATCGCGTTTGTCAGAAAGTCTGATCATCGTGTTATCAAACTGGCTTTTCTTCTCATCGTCAACATATTCAGAGACCAATGCATTCATATACTGCATGTACATCTGTTTTACAAGATATCCTCTGCGGCTCTCCTTATTGAGCTGTTTGGACAGATCCGTTCTTGCCGCCAATGGAATCCTGTATCCCTCATAATCATATGGCTGATATGCCATTAAATTTTCATAATACGCTTCAAGATCAAAGTGTTCCGCATATGACTCAACGGCAAAGACAGACAGCGCGCCCTTTAAATCTCCCGCTTTCAGATACTCTACATAAGCTTTTACGGCTTCCTCCGAAGAGTCATATCCGTTCCCTTCGATCTGATCATCGATGTGATAATTTTTTGAAGGCGCTGAAAAGAAAAACTTCCAGACAATACTTGTTGCGGCAGCACCAATGATCAAGCCCAAAAGCAGAAACACGCTCCAGGCATGAGACTTTTTTCGAGGAGTGTTTTGAACAGCGGCAGAATTGCCGCATTTCGAGCAGAATGCCGCACCTTCCTTAAGCGGAGCTCCGCATTTCGTACAATAATCCATACCAGTTACCTCCTCGATACAGATGTGGGAAGCCAGACAAAAACAGGCGAAGTCAGGCAGCTCTACTGCCCGACTTCGTTAAGAAGGATCTCGTTGATGAGCCCGATCGGCTCATAGGCGTCATAGGAATGACCTCTGAAATAGTTCCCGGCACTGTCATGCACGGTCAGGCCGTCATCGTTTCTGATGATGTACAGATTGCCGGTAGCATCGCTCCTTCTGACATCGACAAAGCGGTCATCGGCGATCTCCACCGTCCAGTATCTGTCACCCTCTTTTTCATACTGCTTTGTAATGGTCATGATCCGCCCCTTTTTCCTATTTCAGGATCACCTCGCAAATGATATATGCGAGAAACGCTGACAGAAGAAGGACCGCAATGGAAATCGCGATCATTTTGACCCACATTACGATCTTGCCGCCCCTTTCCTTTCTATCATACAGGATGTTGTACGCAGGATAAGAGGATCCCAGAAGCGGGGGCGCAGCGACGAACAGGGACAGAGCGATGAAGACGAGAAAAGCACCGACCCCTGATACGGATTCCGAATGAAATCCGACAATACTGAAACCGGCGCAGTTGCAGACACCCATGACACCTAAGATGATGTTGCGTTTCATGAGCCAGTTCTTCAGGTTCTGTCGGTTCGCCTGATCACGGTCATTATCGCGTTCGAAGGCGTCGAGCTTTTCCCGGTATTCCCCAAGCTGGGCCTCCTCACGGATCTCGTCGAACGCAACCTCGTTGTCGCAGTACGGACACCGCGCAAAAAACTCATTGTTCGTGCGCTCAACCTTACCGCCGCAGCTGGGACATTTTATGGTAACGACCTTGCCCATGAATGCTCTCCCTTCGCCTATGGAATCTCTGATACAGTAAATCTTATGACGTTTACGGAAGATTGTCAATTTCAGCAAATCCGCTGTATCCATTCCTCCTGAAACCATGTTATACTGATGATGCGCATCGGACAACCAATGCTACACTCCGCGCAACCGGCAGTTGCTTTACCCCGGCACCCTCTATGCTATGCTGTAGATGTAATCCGTCAGCTTTCTTCAGGGAGGTGAAACACCATGGATCTTACGATCATCGGCAATCACATCGCAGAAGTCCGGAAAAAAGCGGGACTCACCCGTGAATCGCTCGCGGAAGCAGTCGGTGTCAGCGTACAGGCCGTCGGCAAATGGGAGACCGGCCGCAATCTGCCTGATCTGGAAAACCTCCTCCGCATCGCGGAGATCACCAACACCCCTTACGCCAGGATCCTCTCGGAGGATGAACCGGCAGGCGGTGTATCCGGGCTCGTCATCAGAGACCGACTCTTTCACGAAGAGAACATGTATACCCGCATGCGCTCCTTTGCGCTGACCGAAAACCTGGAAGAGACATACCGTGCCCTTCACTATATGCGCGAGCGACATGTCGGTCAGTTCCGCAAGCCGGGAAAATATCAGACCGAACAGATTCTCTATATCAACCACCCGCTCCTGATGGCCTGCCACGCGCATGCCCTGGGGATCCGCGACGACGCTCTCCTCTCCGCGATCCTGCTCCACGATGTCATCGAGGACACCGGCGTGAGCGCGGAGGAGCTGCCGTTTTCCGATGAAGTAAGACAGATCGTCTCTCTCGTCAGTTTTTCCGAGCAGCCCGGACTGACGCATGTAGAGTCCAAAGAAAAGTATTACGCAGGCATCATTGAGAATCCGAAGGCCTGTGTAGTCAAGATCATCGACCGCTGCAACAATGTGTCGACGATGGCGAGATGCTTCAGTAAAGAAAAGATGCAGGCGTACATCACGGAGACCGAAAAGTACGTCCTGCCTCTTGCGGAAAAGCTCAAGAACGATCACGCGGAATACAGCGATGTCGCTTTTCTTGTCAAATATCAGATCCGCAGCATCCTGGAGACGATCAAATATCTGCTTGTCTAAGCCGGGATGCTCTTCAGCCGGTCGCAGACCTCCCTGTAGGCACTGATAAATCCTTCGCTGTCCGACAGGATAAAACCGGCATCCCGGTCTTTCCCGGCATACTCATGCTTTCTTGCCCTGTCGCTCAAGCTCTTTAACCCGATCGACGCGAGGAGCCCCTTGACCGCGTGTGTTTCAATGCTGTATCTCTCCCAGTCCTCTGACGCGATGCTCTCGCGCAGATTGCTGATCTTTTCATCACATTCCGAGACGATGATCCTGATGACATCCCGGAGCAGTTCTTCATCGCCGCCGGCATAGTTCAGCGCCGCCTCATAATCCAGACCGTCGATCATCTCGAGCGACTCCCGCAGCGTTGGGGGTTCAAAGATCATCACATCCGGGTCCGCAGGCTCCTCTTTCTCTGCCGGCAGGATCTTCTCCGCGGGAAGATACTTCTTGATGGTCTGCTCCAGGAGCGACGAATCGATCGGCTTTGTCAGATAATCCGCAAATCCCGCATCCGTGTATGTCTGACGGATCCCTGCGATGGCATTGGCTGTCAGGACGACGACAGGCGTGTCCCTGTTCATCGAATCCTCCTCGCTCCGGATGATCCCGAGCGTCTTGATCCCGTCCGGGTCAGGCATCATATGATCCAGCAGGATCAGGTCATACTTCTTTTGTTTGCAGAGCTCGATCGCCTTGGTTCCGTTGTCGCACAGCTCAGGCACGATGCCGACACGTTTCAGGAAGAGCTTTACGATCTTCAGATTCGAATGATTATCATCCACGGCAAGGATCGAAGCATCCGGTGCCAGATAATCGCATTCACCGGTGCCGGAAGACGTTTTCTGAGAATTCTTCTCATAATCCTCGGTGAGCGGCGTTCTGTCGGAGACCTTTACCGGAAGCTCAACGATAAACTCAGAACCCTCACCGTATCTGCTGACGACAGAGATCTCTCCGCCCATGGAGTCGACGATGCTCTTAACGATCGCAAGGCCCAGGCCGGTCCCCTCTATGCTCCTGTTCTTCTTGACATCGGCGCGGGTAAATGCTTCGAAGAGGTGCTTCTGATCCTCCTCGCGGATCCCGCGTCCGGTGTCTTTGACACTCATCCTAAGGCGATACGAGTCTTCGCTCGTGTAAGCTCCGCCGAGCAGAAGTCTCACCGATCCGGCATCGGTATACTTGATCGCATTGTTGATGAGATTGATCAGGATCTGCCGGATACGGAATTCGTCGGAGATCTGTCCGTCCGGTACCTCGTTCACAAGTTCCACCCTGAGATCCAGATTCTTTTCATACGCTCTCTCCTGAAGCATCGGCATGATGTCGCGAAGAAGCGACGAAAAATGGAATGCCGCGCTGTTGATCTCCATCTTGCCCGCTTCGATCTTGGAGAAATCCAGCACATCGTTCACCAGCATCAGAAGCATCTGACCAGAACTCCTGACGCTGCTCGCGTACTCCCCGATCACGGGATCCTTGTTTTCGCGCAGGATCATCTCGTTCATGCCCAGAACAGCGTTGATCGGGGTGCGGATCTCATGGGACATGCTGGCAAGGAACTTCGTCTTTGCTTCCGACAGGTCGACCGCCCGAAGGCCTTCCTCGCGTACCCTGCGCAGATCAGACATCTGCTGGACCACCGCCAGCGCCAGCATAAAGGCAAGTCCCGTGAGCATCAGGACATCCCCGTTGATCACGGGGAGGAAATTGAGCACGATGATCTCCCCGACCCCGCAGATGAGGAATCCGGAAAGACCGACAGCGGTATATTTATACTCCTTCATGCCGCCGCGGATCAGATCCACGATCAGGATCCCGGCAACGATCAGCAGTTCGACGCCCAGGAACAGATCGATATAGAGCAGCGCGGACGGGAACGGAAACACCGAGGTAAAATGAAGCGCCGGCCACACAAGCAGATTGAGAGCCGCCACACACAGGACGACACGCATGATATTGCGGTATCTTCCGTGCTGGAGAGCATCCAGATAAAACACCAGGCAGAACGGCATCATGAGGCAGAGCATATAGTTCATAACACCGTCCACATGATAATGTCCGAACAGGAACGGATACAGATAGGAATTCGTGATCAGCCATCCTGCGATCACAAGGATGGACATTGCTCCGTACAGCATCTCGATCCGTCTTCTGTAAAGGAGCATCATGACCAGACTGACGAGCACGATAATAACAGAAAAGATCAGAAGAAGCGCTTCCAGCAGGAAAGACAGACCGTAGTGCGACATCATGAATTTGAAGAACTCCGCATCGTCTGCGATGAACGTGTTCTGATACACATATCCCGATCTGGTGGAAACGATCCGGTCGATCCTGATCTCGGCCCCGGCATCTTCAGATGTCAGCGGGACGCGCATATAAAACCTCTTTACGCATCCCCCGGGGACCACGACATCCCTGGCAGCGACAAAATCCGACCGCAGCTCATCATTCACATAAACGGATACATCCCCGCCGACGATAAAGCAGAACCAGGAATTCTCTTTGATCTTCTCCGGAAGACGCGCACGCAGCGTAAAGATTCCCCTGGTGGTTGCCTCGTTCCTGTACGAACTCGCTGCCCTGATCTCTTGACCATCCGGCGTCGTCATCGTCCATTCCTCGATAAAAGTCGGCTCACCGTATGAAATGGAGGAGAAACGGTCAATGCTGCTGAAATACAGAAGGCCGGCCAGGGAAATAAACAGTACGACAAAGAAGATGACCTTGACAGCCAGGATCACCTTGCCCAACGGTTTTTCATCTGAATGATCGGATATTGATCTGCCCATAGCATATCAATGATACTATAAAGACCTTACGGATGCCATACAAATTTGTTTGCATGTCCTATATGGAGTTAAAAAACAGGACCCCCGGGGATCCTGTTTTTCTCGAATGGATCAGGCGGGAGTCGAACCCGCGTCCAAACCTGCTCTCGGCATCCTTCTACACGCTTAGTCCGTCTTCATACGCCCCGGGTGACCGGACGAACAAAGTCCTTCCCGGACGGCTCAGGAGATTACTTGGCGCCAGCTCTCCGCAGCTCACTTACTGACGCGCAGCCGCTTTCTTTGAACCCCGAAAGCTATAGCGGCGTTACTTCCGTGGGATGAAACCCGGGCATTTCAGCCCGGGCGTCGCTAAGGATACTAAAAAATCCCTAAGGATTAAGCAGCCATAGCAACAGGTGCCTCATAGTCGGCATCTATTGAGTTGGTGTCGGATTCAGGAGACCACCACCATGCTCCGCGTGCTTCTCTACTTCAACCAGACCTGTCGAAACCTTTACTGACCCATATGCGATTGGAAAGGTGCGTTCCTTATATCTATCTTACTACTTCATGATCGGCAGATGCAACACGAACTTTCATGTCCGGCGAATTACCGCAGTTTCACCTTGTAATCGCGCTCCGCGCTGCGGGCCTGATCCTTCTTTGCGATCACCGCACGCTTGTCATAGAGCTTTTTGCCGCGCGCGAGCCCGATCACGACCTTGACAAGCCCCTTCTTTAAATAGACTCTGAGCGGCACGACCGTGTAGCCGTCCGTCTTCACACGGGCCTCGAGCTTGCGGATCTCCGACCTGTGCAGCAGGAGCCTGCGGACTCTGAGCGGATCCCTGTTGAAGATGTTGCCCTTTTCATAGGGACTCACATTCATGCCCAGGATCAGTGCCTCACCGCTCTTGAACTGCACATAGGCTTCCTTGATCGAGCACTGTCCCAGCCGGATCGATTTGACCTCCGTACCGAACAGTTCGATCCCGGCCTCGATCTGTTCATCGATAAAGTATTCATGCCAGGCTTTTTTGTTGTTGGCGATCAGCTTCTCGCCCGCATCCTTAGCCATAATCCTCTCCGAAAAAAGACCGCCGTACCTTGACAAGTACGACGGTCTAAAACTCTCTCAGAAGTTCCCGCTTACAGGAATCTCGTATTGAGCAGTATTGAAACGACTACAAAGAAAACCGTCAATACTACCGTCGCTTTCTTTAACACGCCTTCACGGGAATGTCCCTTGATCTTGTTCCAGTAGGTGTCCGGCGTATAGCCGCCGCCGATGGCACCGAGTCCCTGTTCCTTGCCCTCCTGGGAAAGCACGATCACCACCAGGACGAGACATACAAGAATATAAACAATTCCCACAAATACCGAAAGTGCGCTCATAAATAAATCATCTCCTGTAAAAATCACAAAGCCTGCATATCATAGCACAGCCTGCGCGCAAACGCAAGAGAAAAATCAGATTTCCCTTAGGCTTTCTTTACCAGCAGACTCTTTCCGGTCATCTCCGCCGGCTGCTCCTCGCCCATGCACTCGATCAGGGTCGGGATGATATCCGCAAGGCACCCGTTCTCCGCCAGCGTATATGCCGGATCATAGTTCACGAGCACAAACGGAACAGGATTGGTCGTATGTGCCGTGTGCGGCTCCCCGGTCGCAGGATCCACCATGCAGTCGCAGTTGCCGTGATCGGCGCAGATGAACATGGTGCCGTTCTTCTCCACAACCGCATCCACGATCTTGCCGACACAGGTATCGACCGTCTCCACCGCCTTGATCGCCGCTTCCAGCACACCCGTATGACCGACCATGTCGGGATTGGCAAAATTGACGATGATAACGTCATACTTTTCGGACGCGATCGCCTCAAGCACCTTGTCACAGACTTCCGGTGCGCTCATCTGGGGCTTCAGATCGTAGGTCGGCACTTCCTTGGGACTGGGCACCAGCACACGGTCCTCGTTTTCGTTGGGCGTCTCCACACCGCCGTTGAAGAAAAAGGTGACATGTGCATACTTTTCGGTCTCCGCGATACGGATCTGTTTTTTGCCCTTTGCGGCGAGCCACTCGCCAAAGGTATTTGTGAGCAGGACCTTTTTGAACGCGATCTCCTTGTTCGGGATCGTGGGATCATAGTCGGTGAAGCACACATAGGTCACCTGCGGGCGCGGTCCGCGGTCAAATCTGTCGAACTCGTCGTCGCAGAAGCAGTGCGTGATCTCACGCGCCCTGTCGGGGCGGAAATTGTAAAAGATGATCGAATCGCCGTCCTTGATCGTCGCGGTCGGTTTGCCGTCCTTTAAGATGATCACCGGTACGACGAACTCATCGCTCTTGCCGTCGTCATAGGACGCCTGCATCGCTTCGACGGCGCTGGCGGCCGTATTGCCTTCCCCTTTGGTCAGCGCGACATAGGCCTTCTGTACACGGTCATAGTTATTGTCACGGTCCATAGCGTAATAACGTCCAGAAATTGACGCAATTTCGCCTACACCGATCTCCTTCATCTTTGCTTCAAGCTCGCGGATATAATCAATGCCGCTCTCCGGCGGTGTGTCGCGGCCGTCCATGAAGCAGTGGACATATACCTTTTTGAGGCCGTTTCTCTTCGCGAGCTCCAGCAGACCGTAGATATGCGTGTTGTGGCTGTGAACACCGCCATCCGACACAAGGCCGTACATATGAAGCGCCGAGTCGTTCTTTTTGCAGTTGTTGATCGCGGCCATCAGGCCTTCATTTGTGAAGAAATCGCCGTCCTGGATGGACTTTGTGATGCGTGTGAGCTCCTGGTACACGATGCGGCCGGCACCCATATTCATGTGACCGACCTCGGAGTTGCCCATCTGTCCGTCCGGGAGTCCTACCGCCAGACCGGAGGCGTAGCCCTTGACAAAGGGATACTTTTCCTTAAGCATATCGAGCGTCGGCGTATTCGCGAGCGCCACGGCATTGGCCTCTCTCTCTTCTCTGAGCCCCAGGCCGTCCATGATCAACAGTAACGTCGGTTTATAACCTTTCATTCTTCTTCCTCCCGCTGCGCGTATGAAGTCATATTTTGTGCGTTCGACCAACGCGACATTATACGACAAATTCGGCGCTGTGACAATCGGTAATTCTTCAATCCTTCTCATTCTCCCTGCAGGAAAGACTTTCTCAGCGGCACCCACACGATAAAGAAATATACGAACCCGATCAGAGCCGTCACGCCCTGCGTCACGGAAAACGTCATCTGGAAGACCGGCATATTGTTGTACAGCTTGCTTTCCTGAGGAATAAAGGTGGGCAGCAGCCACAGCGAGATCGTAAGCCCCATGAACGCCGCCTTCGCAACAGAGCAGACGATCGCCATGACGACCGAAGGGATGCTGATGAGCACCTTCTTTTGCAGCACCGCGGGCCGGAACAGGAAATACCCCAGCACAACAAGCACGGCATTACCTGCCGCGATCAGCGGGATGATCCCGGGAACCATCTGCATGACCGGACTCGCCGCGATCAGAAATGCCGTCACCGGCGTAACGACCGCAAGCGCCAGCCCCCACCAGAGCCCCGCCGTCATCACAGCGAGCACCAGACAGAGATTGACGATCGGTCCGGTGATATAGACGCTTAAGTTTTTCAGGAACTGGCTTGCGATACAGATCGCCAGAAGTACAGCGGTGATCGCGATCTTTGTTGTCAGACCCATCGTGTTCGTTTCATTTTTGCTGCTCATCTTTGTCGCCTTTCTTTTTTAGTTGATGTTCTTCAGATACTTATCTTCATACAGATCGATCGGGATCGGTCTGCTGTAATAATACCCCTGGATGGCCTCGCAGCCGAGTTCGCGCAGCCGTTCGACCTGCGTCCTGCTCTCCGCACCTTCCGCGAGGCACACGATCCCCAGCTCTTTGGCAAGCGATATGATATGACGGATCACGATCGTATCGCCCTCTCTGTCCTTTCCGGTCCCCACCTTGTCGACAAAGCTCTTGTCGATCTTCAGGGTGTCGAGCGGCATCTGCGTCAGCAGGGAAAGTGAGGAATAGCCGGTGCCGAAATCGTCCATGGATATCCGAAAGCCCCGCGCCCGGAGGTCATTTAAGACCTCGAGCATCCGTTCCATGTTATCGTAGGTCGCACTCTCCGTCAGTTCAAAATCGATCAGATCATGGCTGACGCCGTGAGAATCCACGATCTGTGTCAGACGGCCGACGAGACTCCGGTCATACAGCTGGCTGCGCGAGAGGTTGACGGAGATCGGGAAAAGAGGCCGCCCCTGCTCCTTCCATTTTGCAAACGCCCCGGAGACCTTGTCGAGCACGATCTCATCGATCTTGCCGATCGTTCCGTCCTTTTCAAAAAACGGAACAAAGCGGGCCGGTGAAAGCAGTTCTTCCTTTCTGTAATTCCAGCGGACAAGCGCCTCCGCCCCCTTGATCCTCTCCGTGCGGATATCCATCTTGGGCTGCAGATACACAACGAACTCATCTCCCGCGATCGCGGTATCCACATAGGCCTTGATATAGTTGCTCCAGAGGATATCGTCATGCATCCTGTCGGTGTAGACGATGATATCCGTCCGGTTGGGATTGTTCCCCAGCGACTGCGCTGTCTTGGCCGCATCGGCGACACGGTTTCCGGCGAGCATCGCCCGCTGCATCGGGACAACACCGCAGCGGTACAGGATCCTGTAGTTGTCATCCTCCTCCAATACGGAGAGTCCTTCAAAAAACGCCTCCAGGCTGGCCGTCATCTCTTCCGGCGGCATATCCCTGATCAGCATTGCAAAGTTGTCGTTGTGGCACCTGGCACTCGCAAGGACCATATCCGAATCATTCATGGCCTGCGCGATGCGTGTGAGCACCTTGTTCGCCGCGATGTGTCCGTACACCTCATTGATGACGCGGAACGCCTTGACATCGAAATGAGCGAACGCGTAATCCCGGATACCGCCGTCCATCGGCATCTCCAGATAGGAAACAAGGTGGTTCCAGGTCGGATGCCCCGTGATCGGATCATAAAAAGCCTTCTGGTAGAGCATCTCCGTATCCAGGTTTTCATGATCATCCCGGATGATATCCACGGCCCAGTCCCGGTCAAGCCTGCACTCATAGAGGATGCGCAGCTTTTTGCCGCTGGAAAAAACAGCGATCACATCCGGATCTCTGCTGATCGACAGATCGCTGTACAGCCGGTGCGCGTCATCGGACTGTGCGATCTGTGCAAAAAGCTGGCGGATCGATTCTGTCCTGATCTCGATCTCCTGATCGATCTCGATCGAATAGAAGAACGTCCCCTCCAGCAGGACGGAAGGCAGATCTGCCGGGTATTTCACCCTTTCGTCGTCCGTCCGGTATTCAATACCGATCACCGGCGTATCAAGCGACCGCAGAAAGAAGATGCCCGGGATATCGTACGTGCCGAACGCGCCCCTGTAAGGGCCAATCGCCTCATCCGGCGCTCCGTCCAGATACTCCGCGGTCTCCAGTTCGGAAACCTCCCTGTAGTACAGTCTCCTCTCCGGTTTATAAAGCTGATTCAGTCTGTTGATGAACATACGCCTCTGCCCCCCGCGCCGAAAACCGACCATCCTGATAGATGATAGCGCATTTTGGAAAAATTAGCAAAGGGTAACTTACAGCAGAGCAAAACCGTCCCAAAGTGCCGTATAACTGCACCCTGAGACGGTTTCATCATCTTCTTTCCGGTATAGTGCCTATGCCAGGCCGCGAAGGGCCCTGACCAGAGCGTCTATATCCCCGTGTGAATTGTAGAATGCCAGCGTTGGACGAACGACACTTTCCAGGCCGAACCTGCGGAGCACCGGCTGGGCGCAGTGGTGTCCCGTCCGGACTGCGATACCGTAGCGGTTCAGATACTCTCCTACCGCGCCGTCCTCATAGCCGTCCAGTTTAAATGAGAGCGCACCTGATTTTCCGGGTGCTGTGCCGACCAGATGAAGTCCCGGTACTGTACCCAGTTCCTTCATGCCGTACTGAACCAGTTCCTGCTCCCACTGATGGATCGCAGGCATACCTACACTCGTCAGATAGGACAGTGCTTCTCCGAGTCCGACAGCATCCGCGATGGATCCAGTCCCCGCTTCAAACTTGTTCGGTGCCGGATTGTAGATCGTCCGCTCAAAGGTGACGTCCTTGATCATGTTCCCGCCGCCGTGATACGGTTTTGCTGCGTCCAGCAGGGCTTTTTTGCCGTAAACCGCGCCGATCCCGGTCGGAGCAAAGATCTTGTGTCCGGAAAAGACAAAGAAATCCGCGTCCATGGCACTGACATTCACTGGCATGTGTGCGACACTCTGTGCCCCGTCGATCAGGATCGGCACACCGTGTCTGTGCGCAATGGCGATGATCTCCTCCACAGGTGTCACAGTCCCCAGTACATTGGAGACCTGCGTGATAGAGACAAACTTCGTGCATGGTGTGAACAGTTTTTCATATTCCGGAAGGATCAGCTGCCCGCTCTCATCGCAGGGAATGACCTTGAGCACTGCACCGGTCTCTGCGGCCACCAGCTGCCATGGCACGATATTGGCATGATGCTCCAGGATGCTCAGGATGATCTCGTCGCCGGGTGCAAGAAGCGGTTTGACATAGGCGTTTGCGACCAGATTGATTCCCTCTGTCGTTCCGCGGACAAAGACAATGTCATCCTTGTCCGGCGCACCGATGAAATCTGCCGTGATCTGCCTGGCGTTTTCATAGGCATCGGTGGAACGAGCTGCCAGCTCGTGCGCGCCGCGGTGTACATTGGAATTTTCATGTGTGTAGAACTCCGAAAGCCTGTCAATGACCGTCTTGGGCTTCTGCGTTGTTGCGCCGTTGTCGAGCCAGACGAGCGGAAAACCGCCGACCTGCTCCCTGAGGATCGGGAAGTCGTCACGGATCTGTGCCAGCGTTTTCGAGCCGACGTTGATCCCGTCTTCTCTCCTGGTATGCTCACCGTTTACACGATCGGACAGCACATAGAGAGAATCCTGCTCCCCTCCTGTGTTCGCGTCACGCACAGCGACACGGATCGTGTTCTTTTCATCCTCATCGGCAGGAAGCAGATGCTCGACGGGTTTTGTCACGGATGCGGCCTGCCCGGGCCAGGAAGCAAAGGCCTCCGGCTCCTGAAAAGGCGTTTCCGGCACAGCGACAACGGCAGGAGCAGGCTCCCACATGGAGTTGGCCAGCTTTTCGAGGCTTTCCGCACTCGGAAGCCCGAAGCTCTCCGGTCCGTTATCAATCGTAATCATAGTATTCTCCTACCTCCACATCCTCAAGGCACGCAATGGCATCATCCGCGAGGATCGCTGCCGAGCAGTAAAGGGAAAGCAGATAGGAAGCAACGCCCTTGTCGTCGATCCCCCGGAATCTGACGGACAGACCGCGGGATTCTTCATTCTTAAGCCCCGCCTGATAAAGGCCGACCACTCCGCGCTTTGCTTCACCCGTACGGATCAGCAGGATGTTGGTCTTGCCGCTCTTCGCCTTGGGATTCTTCTGGCCGTCCACCATCAGCTTGTCTGTGGGAATGATCGGGATACCGCGCCACAGAATGAACGTGCCGCCCGCGATATTGGTCGTCATCGGCGGAACTCCGCGCTTTGTGCACTCGCGTTCAAACGCCGCGATAGCTCTGGGATGTGCCAGGAAGAAAGAGGGCTCCTTCCAGACCTTGGTGATCAGCTCGTCCAGATCATCCGGGGTCGGCGCTCCGTTCAGCGTCTCGATGCGCTGGGAATCGGGTACGTTCTTCAAAAGACCGTAGTCGTCATTGTTGATGAGCTGACTCTCCTGTCTCTCACGCAGGGAGTCGATCGCGAGAGCGAGCTGCTCCTGCACCTGATCATAGGGTGCGCTGTAGACATCCTCGATCGCGGTATTGACATTGATGATCGCGGAAATAGAGTTCAGTCGGTATTCTCTGGGCTCTGTCTGATACTCCACGTAACCCTGCGGGATGATATCGCTCTTCTTCGTTGCGGAGCAGAGTGCATCCAGAGGTGTATCGCCTTCCACGACACGATTGACACGGTAGATCCCTGTTTCGAGTCCTTTGAACTCCAGAAGCCTGGGCAGCCACTTCGGCGTGAGTGCCCCATACTGCGGTCTGGTCTTGGTGACATTGGCAAGATTATATGCTGCCTGCGCCCCCAATGCGTTGATGCCTTCCTGTACGTCTTTTGCCATGTTTCTTTCCCTTCCTTTCTTAACTGTTTACTTTGTTGATAAAGGCGCAAAAGCCTTCTTACAACCATGCCCCTTCATGCGGGAAGATGATCTGCGCCGCATTCTCAAGTCCTCCTTTGAGGTTGTACATGGGCCCCGTATACCCTGCTTCACGCAGCGTTCTGATCGCCAGGATGCTGCGCTTCCCCTCCTTACATACAAAGATCGTATCGACCTCAGGGTCCAGTTCCTTCTGTCTTCTTGCCAACTGGCCGATCGGGATGGCGAGCGTTCCCGGGAATCGCCGGATTGCACGCTCGTGCGGTTCCCGCACATCGATGATCGTGATCTTTTCCTCGCTCATGATCCGTCTCGCAAGCTCCTCCGCCTCGATCCCTTCGATCGGTTCCTCGTCCGGATCCTCACGAAGCCCGCAGAAATCCTCGTAGTCGATATCCTGTACCGTGCGGATCGACGGAGCGCTGCCGCAGACGGCACAGCCCGGATCGCTGGCCGTATGGATCATCCGGTACTGGAGATTCCACGAATCCAGCCGGATCGCCTTGCCGACCAGCGGCTCACCGCTCCCCGTGAGAAGCTTCAGTACCTCCGCCTCCATCAGCGAACCGATGATCCCGGGCAGTGCGTTCATCACACCGGAAGCGGCACACGAAGGCACGATCCCTGCCGGCGGAGGCGACGGATACAGGCAGCGATAGCAGGGAGCGTCCCCGGTGCAGAGCACCGTGACAAATCCCTCGAACTGATACATCGCGCCGAATACATCCGGCTTGTTGTGCAGTGCACACGCGTCACTGATCAGATATCTGGTCACGAAGCTGTCCGTTGCGTCCACGACGATGTCGTAGTCTTCGATGATCTCTTCGATGTTATCCGCGGACAGCTTATCCTGATACGTGACTGTCGTCACATTCGGGTTCAGTTTTTTGAGACGGTCCCTGGCGGAGGCTGCCCTCGGACGGTCAATGTCCCTTGAACTGTGGATGGTCTGCACCTGCAGCCCGTCGAGCAGGACCTCCCTGTCGTCCGCCAGACCGATCGTACCGACACCGGCCGCAGCCAGTCGTTCCGCGACAACGCCGCCCAGGGCGCCGATCCCGGCAATGAGCACGCGTCCGGCCATGATCCGTTTCTGCCCCTTGATGCTGATCTCCTTGAGCTGCAGATGGTTGTTGTACCGCCGGATCTCCTTGTCTTCAATTTTGACTTCCTTCATCCGTTCGGTGCTGATCACGCTCTCACAGGCACCTCCGGCGATGGCAGGGAGCAGATAGATCTCGTCCCCGTCGGAAAGCTTTGTGCCCAGTCCTTTCAGCGTCCGGATATCGCGGTCATTCACATAGATACTGACAAATCCCCGCAGATCGCCGTTCTCATCAAACAGACCTCTGGCCGCCTCCGGGTACTCGTCCGTCAATGCGCTGAGCGCCGCGGAAACAGTATCTGCCTGTACTTCAACTTCCGGCGTCCGGTTCGTAAAGGTGCGGAGCGACGCCGCGATGATGATCCTGACGCCCATTTCTACACCTCTTGTCCGCGTTTTACGATGAGTTCCCAGGTGCCGTCGTTGTTATCGATCTTTTCCAGCACTTCATGGCCCTCTTCTCCGAGACTTCGGGGCACATTTTCAAGCGGTTCCCCGCTGTTTAAGTGGATCTGCAGGATCTCTCCCTCTTCCAGTTCCTCGATCGCCACCTTGGCCTTGACAAAGGTGATCGGGCAGGTGACATCGGTGATATCGATCTTATCTGTGATATTGTGATCACTGACAGCCATGTTTTTCCTCCTCTCCGCGGAACTGCCGCTTCTTACGGCAGGACCTCCAGTTCTTCCGCTTCCGAAACACCGTTTTCAATATGGAACGAATGCAGGACAGGATTCTCCCTGTCCATGAGTGACAGGATCAGATAGCTCGCCTTGCTGTCATATGCCAGACGCTTGTCCTCTTCGGACGGACGGCTCGGTGACTCCGGATGGGAATGCCAGTTGCCCAGCGGCTTCCAGCCGTTGGCCCGCATATCCTTGACTGCCTGCAGCTGTTCCCTGGGATCCAGCGTAAAGTGTTCATTGGACGCGTCCGTGTTCGTCAGCAGATAGACAAAGCGGATCTGCCGTACGCCGTCCTCTGTGTCCTCTCCGGCGATCAGGCCGCAGGCCTCGTTGGGCAGCTCTTTTCTCGCATGGGCGAGCATCCTGTCATAGTCTTCCTGTCGTATCGTGATCTTCATGGTTTTCTACCTGATCTAATGCTTTAACTCACAGACCGCCTGCTCATAATCGATGAGCTGCGTGATCGTCGGATGATCACCGCAGACGGCACATTTTATGCTTCTCTTCGGCAGAGCCACCTTATGGAAATCCATCTTGAGTGCGTCAAAGGTGAGCAGCTGCCCTGTCAGGAGATCTCCCGCTCCGACGATGTACTTCACGGCTTCCATTGCCTGAAGACATCCGATCACGCCGGCCATGGCACCGATCACGCCGGCCTGCTTGCAGGTAGGCACGGCATCCTTTGGCGGGGGCTCTTTGAACACACAGCGATAACACGGCAGATCCTGATCGGGAAGCCAGGTCATGAGCTGCCCCCTGAATCGTATGATCCCTGCGTGGCAGAACGGCTTTTTCGCCATGACGCAAGCGTCGTTGATCAGGAACTTCGCAGGGAAATTGTCAGTGCCGTCCAGGATGAAATCATAGTCTGCGATGAGATCCATGATGTTTTCACTCGTCACGAAAGTATGGTAGGTATTCACCTGAACATCCGGATTGATGTCGTTCATGGTCTCCCTGGCGGATTCCACCTTGGGCTTGCCGATATCACGGGTCGTATGGATGACCTGTCTCTGCAGATTGGAAAGATCGACCTCATCCGCGTCCGCGATGCCGATCGTCCCGACCCCGGCCGCCGCGAGATACAGCGCTGCCGGCGCCCCAAGGCCTCCCGCACCGATGATCAGAACCTTTGCGGCACAGATCTTTTTCTGTCCTTTCGCGCCGACTTCTTTCAGGATGATATGCCTGGAATAGCGTTCGAGCTGTTCGTTGGTAAAAGCCATTATGCACGCCCTCCGCCCATGAAATACAGAAATTCCACCGTGTCACCCTCGGAGAGAGCCTGCGAAGCATAGCTGTCCTTGTCCGCGAACTCTTCATTGACCGATACCGTGACATACTCCGGTGTTTCTACATTTTCCGTCTCGATCAGTTCGGCGATCGTGATCCCGTCCTTAACTTCCTTTGTTTCTCCACCTACCGTGATCTTCATGTTTTCCTCCTGTTCTATGCTGTTTTTGCAGTTCTTATGGCATTCGTAAAATCTTCGATCAGATCCGACACATCCTCGATCCCGACGCTCACGCGGATCAGGTCGTCATACACCCCTGCCGCGATCCTCTGCTCCTGTGTGCTCCTGATATAAAGCGTAGATGCGGGATGGATTACAAGCGTCCTGGTGTCTCCAAGTGATGTCGCTCTTACCGCGTACTTCAGGGAATTGATCACCTCATACGCCCGCTCTCTGGATCCCACACGGAAAGTGAGGATCCCGCCGCCTTTCCCATGCAGCTGGCTGTTTGCCAGTTCATACCCTGTGCATCCCGTCAGCGACGGGTGGTTCACCTCTACGCCATCCAGTTCTGCGAGATTCTTCGCGAGTTCTGCCGCATTGTCGCAGATCCGCTGCATCCTCAGCCCCAGGGTCTCAAGTCCGATGACATTCATAAAGGCTGTCATCGGCGCCATACAGCCACCCATATTCTCCCAGATATCCGTCCTGAGACGGATGGTATATGCCAGATTCTTAAACTGCCGGTACCCGTCAAGAGCACGGAACCTGTCAAAATCCCACTTGAACTTCGCGCTGTCTATGATGATCCCGCCGATCGAATTGCCGCTCCCGTTGATGTATTTCGTCGTGGAATGCACAACAATGTCTGCACCCAGCGTGATCGGATTGATCAGATACGGCGATGCCGTCGTGCTGTCGACGATCAGCGGCAGGCCATGCTCATGAGCGAGATCTGCGACCGCCCTGATGTCCATGATCTCCAGAGAAGGATTGCTGATCACCTCGCCGTAGATCACTCTGGTTTTTTCATTGATCAGCGGCTCGATCTCCTCTGGGGTCATGTGCGCGACATAGCGTGTCCGGATATCAAACTTCGTGAGGTCTTCAAAAAGATCGATGCTGCCTCCGTAAAGTCCCATTCCCGCAATGATCTCATCACCTGCGCAGAGCATGTTGAGAAGAGAAAGCGTGATCGCAAACATACCGGAGGAGCAGGCGATCGCGGCATTTCCGCCCTCGATCTCATTGATCCGCTGTTCAAAGGCTGCCACTGTCGGATTCGCAACCCTGGAATAGGCAAAACCGGCCGCCTTGTGATGAAACACATCCTCCTGCTCCTGTGCAGAGTCGTACTGAAACGCACTTACCTGCGATATCTGCGGAAGTGTCGCTCCGTCTGCGTATTTTTTTACGGCCCTGCCATGCAGGAGTTTCGTGTTGAATTCCATGCTTCTCTCCCGTGCTGTAAATGACCACAGATTATCACTATCTATCTACTATGTCAATAGGTTTATAATGCCTTTTTTTATATAATAAAATGATTTTCCTGCCAAATAATATTGATTTTATTAGATTTTACATATATACTTGCATCTTGGAATTATCCTGTAGTAGAATAGGTTATTGTCAGACAGGGCATGTAACAATATGAGGTGACAGATATGTTTTCAACGAAAGGACGTTATGCGATCCGTATCATGATCGATCTTGCAGAGCACGGTGAGGACAGTTTTGTTCCGCTTAAGGATGTGGCCGAGCGCCAGGAACTTTCCAAAAAGTACCTGGAGATCATCGCGAAGGACATGGTCACGGGCGGACTGATCGTCGGCTCCAGTGGAAAGCACGGCGGCTATCGCCTGAGTCGCAGGCCTGAGGCCTACACGATCGGAGAGATCCTCGAGCTCATGGAAGGAACCCTCTCTCCTGTCGTATGCCTTGCCGACAAGAACTATGACTGCCCCAGAAAGGAAAAATGCCAGACACTGCCCATGTGGGAAGAGTTTGACGGCATCACCAGAGATTTCTTTTATGGGAAGAGACTGAGCGAACTGATCAGAAAATAGGAAAAATCACCCGCATCAGCCGAGTTCGATGCGGTTCTTGCCGTTCTCCTTAGCCCGATAGAGCATCTGATCCGCCTGGAGGACGATCGCGTCGATGTCCTCGGGATCCTGGACCCTGCCGATATCCACCAGTCCTGCACTGACCGTCATAGGAAAAAGGTTGTCGATCTTTGTGGAGGACACACGCTCTCCCATCTCTCCGAGAGCCCGCTTTACATTATCCGCCGTATCGACAATCACACCGACAAACTCATCCCCCCCCCAGCGGCAGACATACCCGTCGCTTCCCGTGACGAGCAGCAGCTGCTCCGTCAGAAACTTCAGCGCATGATCTCCGGCGGAGTGGCCGTAGACGTCGTTGATCCGCTTGAAAAAGTCGATATCCATGATGAACAGACAGCCCGCAACATCCTTCCACTTGCGGTGCTTCTGATGATACCACGTACGGAAGGCATTTCTGCCGGACAGACCGGTTAGCGCGTCCCTCGCTGCCAGCCGCATGTCGCGCCAGATCTTGATCCGGTTCTCCAGGATCGCGCACACCAGCAGGATATCGACCGCGTTGTCATTGTCCGCGACCGGAATGATCAGTTCATCACCGTCCCACAGCTCCACGGTCTCGCCCGGCGAAAGCCGTCTGCGGCGGAAAATGGTCCCATTGGTTGTCTTTCCGACGGTATAGGTGATCATGCCGCCCTCTGTATGAAAGGTGCCATGGCGTCTGGAAATATACCGGTTCGCCACCGGGATATCCGGCGTCACACCGTCTGCGGGCCTCCCCAGCAGCTGATCCCCTTCCAGTACGAACTCCATGATCTCATGCTCGCAGCACACGAAGAGACGCGGCTTGATCGCCTGCGCCCCGGTATTTCCGATGTATCCTTCGGGGATATTATGCAGAAATGTTGTTGTGTCTTCCACTGAATCGTTGCCTCCACAAAACTGTACTCATTTAGTAATAATATCCGATGATTGTACAACATTTAGTGGTAGATGGCAAGTCTGCTCAGAAACCGTTCGTCTCCTCTTCGACCACGCCCCAGTAATCCGTGCCCTCTGCGCCGTCCTGCACGCCTTCCATGGTAAGGATCTGGCGGAACTGTGTCTCATACAGTTCCTTATAGACACCGCCCAGTGCGAGAAGGGATTCATGATCTCCCTGTTCCGCGATCACCCCGTCCTTGACCACCAGGATTGAATCCGCCTTGAGGATCGTGGAGAGTCGATGAGCGATCACGATACTGGTTCGTCCCTTCATGAGGAGCTCCAGCGCCTCCTGGATCGCGTTCTCGGAGATGGAATCCAGCGCGCTTGTCGCCTCGTCCAGGATCAGGATCCGGGGATCCTTGAGGATCACCCTGGCGATCGAAAGCCGCTGCTTTTCCCCGCCCGAAAGCTTGAGACCGCGGTTTCCGACCATCGTGTCATAGCCGTCCGGCTGGCTGACAATGAAATCATGGATGTTCGCGCTTCTGCACGCCTCCTGCAGTTCCTCCTCCGTCGCATCCTCTTTTGCATAGAGAAGATTCTCCCGGATCGTTCCGTTGAAAAGATAGGTCTCCTGTGTCACCACGCCGATCACGGAGCGCAGATAGGCGAGGTCAAATTCCCTGACATCCGTATCTCCGATCCGCACGGCACCTGACAGCACGTCATAGAGTCTCGGGATCAGATTGACGACCGTGGACTTGCCCGATCCGGAGGGACCGACGATCGCGTACATGCGCCCGCCGGGCACGGTGAAGTTCACATCCTTCAGAATAGGGATCTCGGGATCATAGGCAAAGGACACATGATCATACACGATATCCCTGCAGGTAACATCGGGCTTCTGTCCGTTTTCCGGGCTCACGATGCTGCTCTTCATGTCAAAGTAGTCAAAGATCCGGGTAAAAAGCGCAAGGCTCCTGGTAAACTCGACCTGCAGGTTCAGAAGCTCCTGCACCGGCCGGTACAGACGGTTGATAAGAGCAACCATGGCGGTGATGGTTCCGACGGTCAGCCCGGTATCCATCTTCGAGATGATGAGATATCCGCCCGCGAAATAGATGAGAAGCGGTCCCACCTGGGTGAACATGCCCATGACGACACGAAACCAGCTGCCGCTCCGCTGCTCCTTGAGATTCAGTGCCGTCAGCTCGGAATTGACCCTGACGAACCGGCCATACTCCTTTTCCTCTCTTGTGAAAAGCTTGACAAGCATCGATCCGCTGACGCTCAGCGACTCGTTGATCAGCTGGTTCATCTCGTCGTTCTTTGCCTGGGAATCCGAGCGGATCTCCCACTGGTTCTTGCCGACCTTCTTTGTCGGCAGAATGAGGAGCGGAATGATGATCACGCCGACGATCGCGAGCTGCCAGCTCATCGTAAAGAGAGCAACGAGCGTCGTGATCACGGTTGCCGCGTTGGATACAACATTGGAGAGTGTTCCGGAGATGACACTGCTCACGCCGCTGATATCTGTGTTCATGCGTGTGATGATGTCGCCCTGCTTCTCGGTCGTAAAAAAGGAATGCGGCATGTACTGCAGATGGTGATACATCTGGTTCTTCATGTCAAATATGATGCGCTGGGAGATCCAGGCATTGATGTAGTTTTCCAGCACGCCGACGATCTGTGATGCCGCCAGCGTGGCAAAGGCCATAAAAAGAAGCCTGACCAGCAGCTGCATATCCTTGTTGATCAGGGCCTCATCGACGATCTTTCCGGTGATGATGGACGGCAGGAGACCCACCACGGCACTCAGGAGGATCGCCAGAAACACAAATACAAACTGAAAACGATACGGCTTCAGATACGCAAGGATGCGCTTTATGAGCGCCCCGTCCACTTTCGGCAGGTTTTCCTTTTCCTCGTCAGTCAGAAATCCTCTGGGTCCGAATCCCCCTCTTCCCCCCGGTCCCGGCATACGCTTTCCTCTTCAGGCTTTTACTTAAGGAATTCCTTTACGCAGGCTTTGATCGCTTCATCCTTCGCGTTCTTCTCAAAGAGCTCGGCAAAATGCTCACCGGCGAAAGCGCCCTTCACCAGTTCCGGATCAAGCCCCTTAAGGATCTCACAGACGTCCTGGTTGAGCGTCACTTTGCGGACTTCGTCGAGGATCTTCTTGTTGCGCTGCTCCGGCACGACACGCTCCCTGGGATAGCCGCCGCCGAATGGCTCGGAGAAAAGCTTTTCAAAGATATATTCAAGATTGAGATCACCGCCCCAGCCGAAACCGAGAGCAAACGGGATCGCGATCGCGTTGCCGTCATTGATCTGTGCAAAGGTATAGGCGTCCAGCGGTGTGGCGACGTGACCGCAGATGACGTTCGGGAAGCTGTTGAGTGCCAGCATGGCGCCCTCCCCGGTACCGCAGCCGGTCACAACAAAATCGGCCGCGCCGGAATTGAGCAGGACGCAGGCCAGGATACCGTTCTGCACATAGGTGAGCTGTGCTTCGTCCTCGGCGGTGTACATCCCGTAGTTGTCGACCGTGTATCCCATCGGCTCGACCACCTTTTTCAGGGCTTTCTCAATCACGGCATTTTTTGCTGCCTGGCTGTTCTCATTGATCAATGCGATTCTCATTTGGGTACCCTCCTGTCCTTTCTTTGCATCAACTGTTCCATATTCCGCACAGATCCCTGCTTTCGTCCAAAACCGGGTCATTGTCCGGCATAGGATCTCACAATATCACATAATACACTGACGACCGTATCCATGCCCTCCGCCGAGATATGTTCGTACGGACCGTGGAAAGCATAGCCGCCGGTCCCGAGGTTCGGGCAGGGCAGCCCGCGGAAGGTGAGCTGTGCGCCGTCCGTCCCGCCTCGCACCGGTGTAACCACAGGCTCTATCCCCTGTGCGGCGATGCACTTCCTCGCCGTATCCACGATGTGCATATGCGGACGGATCTTCTCGATCATGTTCCGGTACTGCTCTTTGACCGTCAGGGTGACGGTACCTGCCCCATAGCGCTCGTTCAGGATTTTTTCGATCATCCTCAGCGTAGCGAGCTTCGCTTCAAACAGACTGCTGTCATGATCGCGGACGATGTAGTCGATCTCGGCTTTTTCTACATCCCCGGAAATGTCCGTCAGATGATAGAACCCTTCTCTGTCCTCAGTATGCGCCGGCGTCTCCGCCTGCGGGAGCATGGAAGAGATCTCACAGGCGATCAGTGCGGCGTTGACCATCCGGTTCTTGGCTTCTCCGGGATGTACGCTGACTCCTTTGATCCGAAATTCAGCCTTGGCTGCGTTGAAATTTTCATACTCCAGTTCGTTTTCCGCGCCGCCGTCGACCGTGTACGCAAACGCCGCGCCGAAGGCGTCGATATCCAGGAGCCGCGCGCCGTGTCCGATCTCCTCGTCCGGCGTAAAGGCGATCGCAATCCTGCCGTGCGGGATCTCCTCTTTAAGGATGGTCTCGGCCATAGTCAGGATCTCCGCGACACCTGCCTTGTCATCCGCTCCGAGGAGGGTACTTCCGTCTGTTGTGATCAAGGTCCGTCCCTTCAGGGAAGCGAGGTGCGGAAAAAGCCCGGCTGAAAGCACGAGGCCGCTTTCCAGCGTGACATCTCCGCCGTCGTAGTCGTTGATGATCCGAGGATGTACATTTTCCCCGGACGCGTCCGGCGCGGTATCGAGATGAGCGATAAAGCCGATACATGGCCTGTCTTCCAGCCCCTTTGTCGCCTCGATCTTTCCGGTGACATAGCAGTGTTCATCCACAGTCACTTCCGTGATCCCAAGCGACTTCATCTCCTCAGCCAGAAGCAATGCCAGATCAAACTGACGTTTCGTTGACGGAGTCGTATCCGCGTTATCATCGCTTGTCGTATGGATCACTGCGTATTTCAGCAGCCGTTCATATGCTCTCATATTACTCTTACCACCCGCGTCCGCTGACACTGCCGGAGACTCCGTATTCTCCGACATACTCGCCGCCCGGGGTTGCCGTCAGAGTCTCATAGAATTTGCCGTCGAGGTTGTTCTTCGTATAGAGATCGACCAGCACCTCGACATTCTTTCTGCTCAGATACGGCTGATCGGGATGTTTTCTCCAGTCATCGAGGGAATAGCCGAAGCCGTGCTCCTCGGCGATCTTCACGAATCCGGAGATATCGTCGATCGTCCAGTTCTCATGCTCCGCCGGGACGATCACACTTTCATCGGCAATCTTTTCCAGTTTGCCGTCCACACTCTTATAGAGCGTCAGCTGATAACCGTCCCCGCCGCCCGAAGCCTGATAGGAGCGATGCGCGAAATACCCGATGAGACGGTCCGACCCGCTCCAGCAGCGGAAAAAGTACCCGTACAGTCCGTCGTTCCAGAAAAGCGCCGGATCCGCGCAGTCACTTCCGCAGAGGGTGATCTGTCCCCCGTCATCGACTGTGTACAGATCAAATCCAAGAGCGGTATTTACAACCTCCGGATTATCCCTGTCCGCCTCCTGATACAGCCGGACGATCAGCATATCCCGGTCTTCATCGTATCCGTAGTTTCCCGGATCCTCCGTGAGATTGTTAAACTCGCTGACCACGCGGTAGACGATCCGTTCCTCCTGATCATCCGCAATATAGGAAAAATAACCTCCCCCTTGAGCAGAATAGCGGATATTTTCCTCCACTTCTTCCGCAAACGGTACATCGGGATACTGCTCTGAATAGTAAGCCTTGAGCGCCTTTTCTTTGTTGGGAAACTCGGACTCATACAGATCCATGAACAGGGCGTCGAGTGCCCCGCACACACTGCCGTAGCCTTCGGGATATTTCTCGTAGCCGTGGGCGCCGATCGTCTGTCCGTCCGTCAGCCTGACATTCATGGAAAAGGAGTCCCCGTCCAGCACGTCCTGCGCGGAGCCATCAAATCCGTCCCATTTTTCTACATGGTTATCCGAAAGGATCCTGACGATGCTGTCCAGAAATGCTTCGTCTTCCGTAAAGTGCGGCGCATCGTCCTGACTCATCCCGTCGACCTTGACCATCACATCCACCGAACCGTCGGAGGCGCGTTCTGCCTCATAGGCATAGCCGGAATTCGCGTAGGATCCCGTGGAATAGCTTAAGTAAAAGTATTCGATCCCGGATTTGATCACAGGTCCGTCCCCTTCCTTGTCTTCATCATCGCCGTCCTCATCGTCTTTCTTATCTTTCTGATCGTTTTTGTCTTTATCTTCGCTCTTCTTTTTCTTATCCTTTTTGCTCTTCTCGGAAGTCTCTTGCTTCTGCTGTTCGCCGCATCCGCTCACGGCGCCCGCGGTCATCACGCCAAGCAGCAGGATCATGAGAATTCTTGCGACAGAGCGTTTCACATTCAGCATCCTTTGTTTCCTCCGTTCGATCTCAGGATCTCTCCCATTTCCCCAAGCGACGCATAGACAGCATCCGGCTGCACTTCACTTTTCGGGATGTCCTCCTGTGTTGTCTCCCCTGTCATGACCAGCGCTCCGTGTGCGCCGTTGTTTACTCCGACAGCGATATCCGTGTAGAGACGGTCTCCGACAAAAGTGACATCACTTCGGTCGAGCGTCTTTTTCCCTGTCTTTGTCCGCTCCTCATTGACACGCTCCAGAACAGCGTCGACGGTCTCCGGCCAGGGCTTTCCCGTTACCCGCGGCTGAACTCCTGTTGAAAGGGACATGGCCGCGATCATCGCTCCGCAGTCGGGAATAAAGCCGCCTTCCACCGGACAGTTGATATCGGGATGTGTCGCGAGAAACGGGGCTCCCTCACGGATATAGGTGCATGCCTTCGTCAGCCGCGCAAAAGTGAGGGTCTGGTCAAATCCAAGGACCACCAGATCCGGACGTTCCCCTTCCCCTGTCTGCGCAGTCGACACATTGCCGCGGATATCCTCTCCGGTATCGGAAACCGGCTCGTTGACCAGGTGTATCCCCGCTTCCCGGAAGCTCTCGAACAGCGCAGGGGTTCCAAGAAGATAGACTGACGCTTTCGGGTGATGATTCTTCAGATAACTGATCATCACATCACCGCTCGTCAGGATCTGCGACATCGTGATCACAGTGTCCATTCGTGCGAGCTTGTCTACATAATCTTTTGGAGAACGGGAAGAATTGTTGGTAAAGAACAGATACTCTTTCCCGGCCTGCCTGGCGGCATCCAGGAATGCTCTTGCCCCGGGGAGGATCCGGTCACCGAGATAATAGGTGCCGTCCATGTCCAGAACAAAAAGCTGCGTTTGATTGATTAACGTTATTTTGTCCATTTTATACTGCTATTTCGTTGACATTTCTGGCAGCAACAATATCCGCGCCGGTGCCGGCGACATTTCTGATGACGACATCGCCGATCCGGACCGGTGCTTTGACACGTGCTGCATGAATCTCCTCCATGACCGAAAAGATCTTGTCCTTAGGAATATCGGATGCGGTCTTGACAGGGAGTCTTGCGATATCGCCGCCTTCCACGGGAACCGTGGAAGTCACGATCCTCGTCGGGTCTGTCACCTCTTTTTTGCCGTAAGCTTCGCCGCGCGGACAGGTATTGCCTGTAACGGTGATCTCCTGACCTCTTATGGTCACGGTCAGCGCACAACCCAGCGGGCAGTTGATACAGGTCAGTTCTCTTGTCTCAGACATCCCGGTACCTCCCGACAAGCATTAGTCCTCAATGACCACACGCAGCCCCTCGGCTGCCGTAAGTCCCGACAGTTCCTCTTTTTTCAGGATCACCTGCTCCATCTCACCGGGTGCCAGAACGCGGGTCTTTCTCGCGGACAGGCGCTTTTCTCCACGGTAGACGGCAATGGTCTTATCCCGATAAACATCTGCCACGCGAAATCGCACCGTCACCTTATCCGGCATCCTGACAGGATCGATCCGCTGCGGCACGGTGTATCTGACGCCGCCCGCCACAGCGATCTCTACTGCCTCAGCATCCGCTCTGCGCTCACCCTCACTGGAAGCCGCGTAAAGTGCTGCACTTTCCCCGGCGTGGGAAGCTTCCTCGGATACATAATCAACCAGATCATGCACATGCAGCACGTTGCCGCAGGCAAATACGCCCGGGATGCTGGTCTGCAGGCTCTCGTCCACGGAAGCGCCTCCCGTGACAGAACTCATCTCGGCACCTGTCATCCGCGTCAGCTCGTTTTCCGGAAGTAGCCCGCAGGACAGAAGCAGCGTATCGCAGTCATAGGTGACCTCCGTCCCGGGGATCGGGCTGCGCCTTTCATCCACCTGGGCGATCGTGACACCGCTCACGCGGTCTTTGCCATGGATATCCACGACCGTATGGGACAGCTGCAGCGGGATATCATAGTCGTTGAGACACTGGACGATGTTTCTCTTGAGACCGCCCGAATACGGCATGAGTTCGGCGACCGTGAGTACTTTTGCGCCCTCGAGCGTCATGCGTCTCGCCATGATCAGGCCGATATCGCCGGATCCCAGGATCACGACACGTCTGCCGACCTGATAGCCCTCGATGTTCATCAGCCGCTGCGCCGTTCCTGCGGTATAGATGCCTGCCGGACGAAATCCCGGGATGGAGAGCGCCCCTCTGGGCCTCTCTCTGCAGCCCATCGCAAGGATGACCGCGTCCGCCTTAACCCTTCGGATACCGTCTTTCCGGCTCATCAGGGTCACATTCCTGTCGCGGTCAAGATTTAAGACCATCGTATTCAGCAGATAGGGGATATCAAGCTCCTTAACCTGTGAAATGAATCGGGAAGCGTATTCCGGTCCGGTGAGTTCCTCCTTGAACGTGTGGAGTCCGAAACCGTTATGGATGCACTGATTCAGGATACCGCCGAGCATCCTGTCACGCTCGACGATCAGAAGATCCTGCGCACCTGCTTTTCTGGCGGCCACTGCCGCCGCAAGACCCGCCGGTCCTCCGCCGATGATGAGAACACCCACGTGTTCCGCGGCTTCAGGAGAAGATGTTCTGCTCATTTCCCCTCCTCTCTGATCAGCAGTTCAGATCCGGGCACATTCTTACATACTTCTTCCATCGGGATCCCCAGCTCCTCCGAGAGGATCTCCATGACCCGCGGTGTGCAGAAACCCGCCTGACAGCGTCCCATGCCGGCACGCACTCTGCGCTTTACCCCGTCCATCGACCGGGCACCGGGCGTACGCCGGATCGCCTCACGGATCTCACCCTCCGTCACATTTTCGCACCGGCAGACGATCTGTCCGTAGGCAGGATCCCTCAGGATCAGTTCCGCCCGTTCTTCGTCGGACAGAAGCGCCATATGCGGGATACCGGTCCTGGTAAGGACCGCGTTTTCTTTTGTACGGGCTCCCGCCTTATCGGCGATCAGACCGGCAAGATACTGTCCGATCGCAGGCGCCGCAGAAAGCCCAGGGGATTCGATACCGGCGGCATCGAAGAAACCGGGTGCGTCCTCGCACTCGCCGATCACGAAATCACCGCCCGCTTCGTGGGCTCGGAGCCCCGAAAACGAAGTGATGACCTGCTTGAAAGGCATACGGGGAACACTCACCGCTGCTCTCTCCTGCACCTCGGCAAGCGCGGCCGCCGTGGTCGCCGTATCCTCCTTATCCGCCGTATCTATGGCCGTCGGACCTGCAAGGAGATTTCCGTGCACCGTAGGTGTGACCAGGACCCCTTTTCCGAATTTTCCGGGAAGCTGGAAGATCGTGTGAGAAACCGTGCCGCCCGCTTCCTTGTCCATCAGCAGATAATCCCCTCTCCGGGGCGTGATGGCAAGCTTATGCCCGCTGACCATATTATGGATGGAATCGCTGAAGATCCCCGCCGCGTTGACAACATAGCGGGATTTCAGCACAGAAGCATCGGACAGGCGTACGATATACCCCTCCTCTGATCTTTCTACACCGGTCACTTCAGAGAGAAACCGGAAAGAAACACCGTTTGCCGCGGCGTTTTCCGCGAGGGCGCATGTCAGTTCAAACGGACAGACGATCGCGCTGCTCTTTGCCTCCAGCGCGCATACAACTTCTTCGGATAAGGCGGGCTCGAGTTTCCTCGCTTCTTCTCCGGAAAGGATCCGAAGCTCCTCCCCGGTCAGACCGTTGGCAATTCCGCGGTCGTAGAGCTCCTGTACAGCCGCTCTCTCCTCCTCGGAAAAGCACAGAACCAGCGCACCGTTGTTCTTCCAGGCAAAATCCAGATCCACGGCGAGTTCCTTCATCCTGCGGCTTCCCTCGACATTGAACCTGGCCTTCTTCGTCCCCGGCTTAGCGTCAAAACCCGCATGGACGATCGCGCTGTTTGCCTTGGACGTACCGCTGCAGATATCCTCTCCGCGTTCAATGAGCAGGACATCCAGATCCCACAGGGATAATTCGCGGGCGACCGCGCATCCGGTCACACCGCCGCCGATGATGATTACATCATGATCTGTCTTCATCAGAGTGCCTCTTCCAGAGCGTAGAAGCTTCCGAGGATCGCATCCGGTCCCTTTTCCCCGTAATACATCACTCGGACAGAATAGTAATACCCGTTCTTATGGTCATGCAGCCAGATGACATTGTACTGATTTCCCTCAAGGACGCCGGTAACAACGCTCGCATACAGCATCTGCCCGAGGAACTCCACCTGACGCGTTTCGCTGGTCATGTTTTCGATCTTTTCCTTGGAAAGCTGCTCTTCGATCGTCACGCAGCACGCCGAAGCCACCTCGCTCATATCCTCGGTACCCAGATACAGATATTTGATCGCGCTGACGGTGATCTCATCGCCGATCCCGCCGGAGGTGGCGTCCATATCGGTATATTCCTGCGGCTCCTCAAGATAGGCGGTAACGGTATCATGGGTCGCTTCTTCTTTCATCTCGTTGAGCTTGCACAGCTCCTCCGGACTCAGGTACGTCCAGTCATCGCCGAGCGTCAGGCCGAATCCCAGGGTCTTATTCTCATAGGTCTGTCCCGTCACCGTGCCGGGATCGAAATTGCCGGGCAGATCCACCTCGCGGAACACCGGCTCCGGCTCTTCCTCCGGGATCTCCTCAACGATCTCGGGCACCTCCGGCGCAACAGGTTCGATAATGGGTTCCGGTGCGACTGCCTGCGCTGACTCCTCCGGTGTCTCCTCCGAGACTGCCGGCACGGTGTTCTTTTCCGAATACGGAAGAAGCACGCTGACGCCCTGGCATCCCGCAAGGAATGCCGACAGGGCGATCATCAGGACTGCCGCGGTCCCTTTCGTTTTCATGTCAGATATCCCCGCCCATGACAGATCTGTTCTTGACCATGTAGTCGATCAGCGAGATCACGGTGAGCGCCATGGCCACATACATGACGATATTGGTAAGGATCACGAGCTGCGGGATATCAGCGATCTTCATGATCACCATGGTCATCTGAAAGGTTGTCTTCCATTTGCCCCACCAGCTGGCGGCGATCACGACGCCCTTTTCCGCAGCGATCAGGCGGAAACCGCTGATGATGAACTCTCGCGCGATGATGATGACCACGATCCAGGCAGGGATAGCGCTGTCCGAAAGCAGCTCGGGCGTTGTCAGGCAGATCATCGCGGAACCGACGAGGAGCTTGTCGGCGAGCGGATCCATGAATTTGCCGAAATCGGTGACCATATGATATTTCCTGGCGATCCGGCCGTCCACAAGATCTGTCAGGGAAGCAATGACAAATAAAGAAAGCGCGATCCACTTGTCCGCTTCCCCTGTGATATCAACCAGCAGGAACAGGACAAAGAGCGGGATGAGCAGAACCCGCATCATCGTGATTTTATTGGCCAGATTCATCTTCATAAAGTACTCCTGTCAGATCATATCCGGATGCGCCGGTGATGCGCACCCTGACAAAGCTTCCTGTATAGAGTTCAACAGAGGGATCGACGCCCTCTATGAACAGATAGCCGTCTACTTCCGGGATGTCAAACGCGCATCTTGCGGCATAGACAGCTGTGTCTTCTTCGATCATGTCATCTCCGGTGATCCTGCCCTCGATGACCGCCTCTACAACACTCCCCTGCAGAACTTCGCTGCGCTCTGCGGTGATCGTCTGCTGCAGGCGCATCAGCTGGCCCTGACGTCTCTTTTTCAGAGGCTCCGGCACCTGGTCCGGCAGCTTCGCGGCCGGTGTGCCCTCCTCCTGGGAATAGGTAAAGACCCCGAGTCTCTCGAACCGAAGCTGCTTTACAAGCTCCATGGTCTCCCGGTGATCTGCCGCCGTCTCCCCTGGAAATCCGCTGATCAGGGAAGTCCTGACCGCGATCCCGGGAATCCTCTCGCGAAGGTGCTGTATCAGGCGGATGATCCCCTCCCGGTCGATCCTTCTCCCCATACGCTTCAGAACGCTGTTCGAGCCGCTTTGGATCGGTATATCCAGATATCTGCAGATCTTATCCTGACCCGCGATCGCGTCGATCAGCGCCTCGTCGATCTCTTCCGGATAGCAGTACAAAAGCCGGATCCAGTGAAGCCCTTCGATAGCACAGAGCTTTTCAAGAAGCATGGGCAGCCGCTTTTCCCCGTAGAGATCCACGCCGTAGAGCGTTGTTTCCTGAGCCACGAGGATCAGTTCGCTCACGCCGGCATCGGCCAGCTTTTCGGCCTCAGCAACCAGTTCCTCCATCGGGCGGCTTCTGTACCGTCCGCGGATCTGCGGGATCACACAGTAGGTGCAGTGTTTGTCGCATCCCTCAGCGATCTTGAGATACTCATAGGAGCCTCCGGTCGTGATGACCCTGTCTCCGCCGCCGCATGGCAGATCCACCGGTCCCATGAGGATCATGCCGTCTGCCTTGTCAGCCTGCGCGGCTTTCTCGAGCACCTCGGCGATCTGGTCCGCGGCGGTCACACCGACAACAGCATCGACCTGCGGGATCTCCCTGATGATCTCATCCCGGTAGCGCTGCGCCAGACACCCTGTAACAACGAGAGCGCGGATCCTGCCGTTCTTTTTCTCTTCGGCATAGGAGAGGATCTCATTGATGCTCTCCTCTTTTGCCGCATCAATAAAGCAGCAGGTGTTGACGATGACCGCCTCCGCCTGCTCCTTATCATCGGTAAATGTGTGCCCGTGATCCCTGAGTTTTCCCAGCATCACCTCGGCATCGACTCTGTTTTTGTCACAGCCGAGTAAAACAAGGAGGATCTTCATCGGATCTCAGGCGTCCTCTTCATCCTCTTGGGCATCAGCGGGAGCTTCTGCGGATCCCTCTGCCTCCGCGGTCTCGCCGGCATCTGATGTGCCGTCTTCCGCGCCGGCTTCTTCCTGCGTCCTGCCGCCGTGGTTCTTGGCGTTGCGTGCTTCCTCTTCGCGGCGTGCGTCCATCTCGGCTTTCTCCTCGTCCGTCAGGATCCGGATCTTGCCTTCATTGAGTTCCTCAACAGCCACGGAAAGTGCCTTGCGGTTCTCTGCATCCTCGGTCAGCGGATCATCGCCGGCCACAAGCTGACGGGCTCTGCGCGCCGTCGCCATGACGATCGAGTAGCGGCTGGAGATGACAGGCTCTTCGCCCTCTTCAACCCCTTCATTGACCACCTTCATCAGATCAACATAAGACGGATGTATCATAGTTTCGTGTCCTCCTCTTTCTTCTTCCTCGTTTAGTATCTTTCAAGATCTGTTGTGAGCGATCTGACAAGCTCCGCATTGTATTTCGGGGATGCGTGTGCCGCACGGATGATCCGGTGCATCTCCTCTTTGCAGCGGTCCAGATCGTCATTGATCAGCAGATAATCATAACGGTCGATGAACTTCGCTTCCTCTTTGGCTCTCGCAAGCCGCTGCTGAATCTTTTCCTCAGTCTCGGTGCCGCGGCTTCTGAGCCTGTTTTCAAGTTCCTCCACACTGGGCGGTGTGACAAACAATAACGCCGCGTCCGGATACATGTCGCGCACCTGCAGAGCACCCTGTACTTCGATCTCCAGCAGCACGTTCCTGCCTTCAGCGAGCTTTTCATCGACAAACATACGGGGCGTCCCGTAGTAATTATCGCAGTACCTGGCGTGCTCGATAAACATGTTCTCGCCGATCAGTCTCTCGAAGTTCTCGTGGGTCGTGAAGAAATATTCCCGTCCGTCCACCTCGCCCTCTCTGGGCTGTCTGGTGGTCATTGACACAGAGAGCGCGTACTCGTCATACTCTGTGATCATTTTCTTCATGAGGGTGCCTTTTCCCGCTCCGGAAAAGCCGCTCACGACAACAACGATGCCTCGGTTCATATAGCTCCTATTCTACGTTCTGTATCTGTTCCCTCACCTTTTCGATCGTGGTCTTGAGGCCGATCCCTCTGTCGGATATCTCAAGATCCGTCGATTTGGAGAGGATCGTGTTGGCCTCGCGGTTCATCTCCTGTGCGATGAAATCAAGCTTGCGGCCGATGCCGTCCCGCTCGTCTCCCTTTTCGAGGGCATCCTTCATCTGCCCGATATGACTGGTCAGACGTACCAGTTCCTCATCAACGCAGATCTTGTCGGCGTAGAGTGTGATCTCAGCGGAAAGCCGTCCCTCATCGATCTTGTTGTCCTCAAGAAGATCAGCCACCTTGGCTCTGAGTGACTGCTTATACTCTTCGATAATCTGCGGGGAGCGCTCCCGGATGGCATCCACATCCGACGCCATCACCGTAAGCTTCTCGATCAGGTCATCCCTGAGGAATCCGCCCTCTTTTTTCCTGACTTCGACAAACTGCCTGCAGGCAGCTTCCACGGCCTGCAGGATACCGGCAGTCATCTCGTTTTCGTCGAGTTCCTCCTCCTCGGTCGTAAAGACATCCGGGAATCTCGCGAGGCTGGTCAGATGAACGTCGTCCTCGAGACCGAAATCCATAGCCATCCTCTTGAGGCTCTCCAGATATTCCCTGGCGATCTCATGGTTGTATCTGACCTGCGCTCCGATTCCCTCGTCGCTGACGTACGAAACGAACAGATCCACCTTGCCGCGCTTCATATAGCGCTTGAGGAGGGATCTGACCTCTGTTTCGGCGCACAGCAGCCGTCTTGGCAGTTTGAGATTCAGATCAAGATAGCGGTTGTTGACTGAACGGATCTCTGCGGTTATTCG
Organism: Lachnospiraceae bacterium; assembly: GCA_024687125.1. Taxonomy (GTDB): domain Bacteria; phylum Bacillota; class Clostridia; order Lachnospirales; family Lachnospiraceae; genus Butyrivibrio. Next base: position 52,503 of record JAILFA010000081.1, on the reverse strand, counting down.
ATATCCTTCTGTTGTCGCTTCGCCTCTGCCGAAGCCTGTCATGCTGTAAACCATAGCATCCTCGCATTATACCACTGATCAAGTCTCTGCGCAAGCCGTTTGGTTATGCGATAGCGCCGGCATACGCCTTTTCGGCGCCCTCAGTCCTGATCATCTTAAGATCACCGATCACCTGCTCCGTAAGACCCTCGATCGCACCCAGATCCTGATCCCACATCTTCGTATTGCCAAGGACCGCTTTGACAAGCTTCTCCTCGGAATCCGCACGGTGTTCGTAATAGAACTCCAGCACCCAGCGGTCGTCATTTACCGTGTAGGTATTGCCCGCAGGGCGTCTGCAGACAAGGCCCGCGTCCGTCAGCTCCTGGATATCGTTTGAGTAAAAGGCGATATAGGCTGCCAGCGACATCGTCAGGCAGACGGGAAGCTTCCCGGTCTTTCGGATATACTCGAGGAAGGACGGCATGTTCCTGGCCTTCCACTTGCTCGTCGAGTTCAGGGAGATGCTCATTAGCTCATGATTGACAAAGGGATTGTTGAAACGGTCCTTGACTGCCGCGGCAAAATCCATCAGATCGTCCCGGTCCAGGTCGAGCGTCGGGATCACCTCATCATAGAGCATCCTGTTCATAAACCCGGAGATCGCCTCATTGTGCATGCAGTCGCGGACAATGTCCTGGCCGCTCAGATACGCCCCGAGGACAAAGCCGGTATGCGCGCCGTTGAGGATCCTGACCTTGCGGTGCTTGTACGGCATGACATCCGGTACCACATGGACATTGACGCCGGCCTTTTTGAACGGCAGCCTGTCCTCCAGTCCAGCTGGACCCTCGATGATCCACACGCCGAAGATCTCGCCTACATCGATCAGTTCGTCGTGATAACCGTTTACCGCTTCAAGAGCCTCGACCTCGGCCTTGTCGCGGATACGGCCGGGCACGATGCGGTCGACCAGTGTAGAACAGAAGATGTTTTCCTCGTTAATCCACCTGCGGAAATCGGCGGACAGTCCCCACTGCTCGATGTACTGATTGACGCACTTTAGAAGCTCCTTGCCGTTGTTGTCGATGAGTTCGCAGGAAAGAACAACGATTCCCTTCTTTCCAGCCTGAAAACGTCTGTAGAGAACCTGTGTGAGCTTGCCGGGAAAGCTTGCTGCCGGCCGGTCCGCAAACTGACAGGCCGGATCATAGGCGATGCCCGCTTCCGTGGTATTGCTCGCGACAATGTCAAGATCATCGCTCTCGGCGATCTCCATGATCCTGTCATAATCAGATGCGTCATAAGGATTGAGACAGCAGGCGCAGGAAGAGATCACCCGCTTTTCGTCGACTTTGTTTCCATTCTCGCTGCCACGCAGGTACAGGGTATACAGGCCCTCCTGATCATTGATCAGCTTCGTCAGTCCCTGAGCGATCGGCTGGATCAGAGCGACCTTGCCGTTCCATCCCGCCTTTTCATTGCTGACGTCAAAAAAATAATCGACAAAGGCACGCATGAAATTGCCCTCGCCGAACTGCAGTACACGGATCGGTGCTTCCTTCTGGATGAACCCCTTGTAACCGGATTTCTCCAGAACCGCATAATTCAGTGTTTCCATATGCCTGTCCCCTCCTGTTTCAGACCCCCGCGGCCGCAGGTAAACCGCCGCAAAAACGCTATATCATCGTAGCACAAGATTGACATTTATACAAGAACAGATATACTATATCCTTTGCTATGGCATTTGACGGACTCACTGTTTACGCCCTGTCCAGGGAGCTGGAAGCCGTCCTGGCCGGTGCCAGGATCAACAAGATCTCCCAGACGGAAGGGGACGAACTCTATATCACGGCCAAACCGCAGGGTCAGGAAGGCACCGTCCGCCTGGTCCTTTCATCGAACGCTTCTCTCCCGCTCGTCTATCTGACCACCGAGAACAAACCCGCACCGCCTCAGGCACCCGCATTCTGCATGCTCCTGCGCAAGCACCTGACCGGCGGCCGCATCCTCTCCGTGAAACAACCGGATTTCGAACGGATCCTGAGGTTCACGATCGAAGGTCTCGACGAAATGGGTGACAGGAAGCGTCATATTCTGCTCATCGAACTCATGGGCAAATACTCGAACATCATCCTGACCGATGAAGAAGATCGGATCATTGACAGCATCCGGCGGGTATCCTCCGCGATGAGCTCTGTCCGCGAGGTCCTCCCAGGCCGGGCATACTTTGTCCCCGCCCAGCAGGGCAAGGTCCCTCCGGCAGATGCGGACAGAAAGTATCTGCAGACCTCTCTGCGCGGCAGGGGCATGCCCCTTGCCAAGGCGATCGTCTCCTGCGTACAGGGCATCTCCACGATCCTTTCCCAGGAACTGTGCTACCGCGCCGGTATTGACGCCGACCGCTCGGCGATCTCGCTGACGGACGCGGAGTTTGACCGTCTCTGCGATACTTTTCTGACATTTGCACAGGACCTGAAAAACGGGGCTTTTTCTCCCTGCATAGCCTATCTGCGGGATATCCCGACAGAGTACGCAGCCGTACCGCTCACCCTCTATGAGCACACCCAGGATGCCAGGCTCGTCAGCTATCCTGATATGAGCCCTCTGATCGCCTGCTACTATCGTGAAAAAGCGCTCCTGAACCGAATGCATGAGCGCTCCGCGGACCTCCGGCACCTGGTCGGGACTCTCCTCGAGCGCAGCCGCAAAAAGCTGGATCTGCAGGAAAAGCAGCTGGCCGACACCGGAAAGATGGATCGGTACCGCCTCTACGGCGAGCTCCTGCAGGCCTTCGGCTATCAGGCGGAGCCGAAAGCAAAGCACCTGACGGTCACGGATTACCACACGGATCAGGAGATCGATATCCCGCTCGATCCGCAGCTCACCGCCCAGGAAAACGCCGGGAAGTATTTTGACCGCTACCGGAAGCTCAAGCGTACAGCAGAAGCTCTCGCCGAGCAGACACAGGCCGTCCGTCTCGACATCGAGCATCTGATGAGCGTCGAGGAAGCCATCACCCTTGCCCGTACGGAAAGCGATCTCTCCGAGATCCGCGAGGAACTGGCGATCTCCGGTTATCTGAAAAAACCCGCATCCGCGGGTGGAAAAACAAAAGGCAGAAAGAAAGAAGAAAAGAGCCCGCCGCTCCACTACCGCGCCGTTATTACGGACAGCGGCCGGGAAGAGACCTATGATCTCTATGTCGGAAGGAACAACCTGCAGAACGACCGACTGACCTTTCAGTTCGCGAACGGCGGCGATTGGTGGTTTCACGCCAAAAAGATCCCGGGCTCCCATGTCATCCTCAAGGTTCCGCAGGGCAGGCAGGAGGAACTGCCTGACAGGATCTTCGAGATCGCCGCTTCCCTCGCCGCCTGCTATTCGGCGGGAAGTGAACAGCAGCTCGTCGAGGTGGACTACGTCCGCAGAAAGGAAGTCAAAAAGCCGGCCGGAGCTCATCCTGGATATGTGATCTACCACACGAACTACTCCATGGCCGTCAAACCAGGAACCGAAGGGCTCATCAGCGTCGACGGATAAGAAGTGAGCCGCGTTTTCAACGACACAGGAATACAAAAATCCCCGCTGCGCTTTACGGCAGCGGGGATTCTGATATCTGATCCCGATCCGTATCAGTCGATCACATGGATCCATCCTTCGGGTGCAGGGATATCTCCCATCTGCATACCCGTCAGCGTATCATAAAGTTTCTGGATCACCGGACCCATCTTCTCCATGCCGCTCGCGAAGCAGATCTCACGGCCATGGTCGTTGATCTTGCCGACCGGCGAGATGACCGCCGCGGTGCCGCACAGACCCATCTCCGTGAAGTTATCAAGCTCGTCGAGCTTCACGAACCGTTCCTCAACGTTCATGTGGAGATGATCGCGGGCCATCTCCACGATGGAACGGCGGGTAATGGAAGGAAGGATCGAATCGGAATGAGACTTCGGTACCACAAGATTTCCGTCCTTGTCAACAAAGAGCAGATTGGCGCCGCCCGTCTCCTCTACATAAGTGCGGGTTGCCGCGTCCAGATAAAGGTTCTCGGCGAATCCCTCCTTATGTGCCGTAACGATCGCGTGCAGACTCATCGCATAGTTGAGTCCGGCCTTGATATTGCCGGTTCCGTGCGGTGCCGCGCGGTCGAAATCACTGACCTTGATGACGATCGGCTTTGCGCCGCCCTTGAAATACGGACCTACAGGCGTAACAAAGATACGGAACTGATACTCATCCGCGGGATTCACACCGATGACATTGCCGGTGGCAAACATCACAGGACGTACATACAGCGTCGCGCCGCTCCCATGCGGAGGCACCCACTCGCTGTTGGCACGCACTACCTGCTTCACGGCATCGATGAACCGCTCTTCCGGGAAAGGAGGCATCTCCAGACGCTTTGCGGAATCAACCATGCGCTTTGCGTTCTGATCTACACGGAACGTCACGATCCGTCCGTCGGCTGTCGTATAGGCTTTCAGTCCCTCGAAGCACTCCTGGGCGTAATGGAGAACACCCGCATCCTCGCTCATGACAATGGTGGAGTCATCCGTAATCGCTCCGTCATCCCAGGCGCCGTTCTTGAAATTCGAGACATAACGCTTGTCCGTCTTGATGTAGCTAAATCCGAGATTTCCCCAATCCAGTTCCTTCTTGCTCATGAAAAAGCCCTCCTGTCTGATGCTCATCCGTAATAGCTTCTTACATCCGTAACATTATAAAAACGCGTTCCCGGGAAAGTCAAGTCCCGTCTGATTTTTCTCCGGGATCCTCCGGTTTCGTGTCCGTATCGTCTTTTTTGTGCAGCGTATCGCCGATATGGTTCCCGATCTCATCACGCATGCGGAAGAACCTTCGCCAGAAAGACATCGGATGGCGGACATGATAACGGTCCAGATCCGCGTCCGCCTTCTGAACAAGCTTTCCCTTTTCCACATAGGCGGCATCCCTGTACTGTCCGGTATCTGTCGGCAGATCTCTTTTTTCCAGACGGCGGTTGACGACCCTGCGGATGAATGCGTAGAGGACCGCGAACAGCGGCACGCCGAGCACCCAGCCGTAGACGCCGAAGAAGTAGCCGAAAAGCAGGACGGAAACGATCACCCAGAAACCGGGCAGTCCCGTGGAATCACCGAGGATCTTGGGGCCGATGATGTTGCCGTCGATCTGCTGCAGGACAAATAGAAACAGGAAAAAGGTGACTGCCGAGAACGGATGGATCATCACGAGCAGGACAAAGGTGATGAACTCACCGATATACGGTCCGAAGAACGGGATCATATTGGTCACGCCCACGATGACCGCCATGATGATCGCGTACGGCGTTCCCATAACGAGCGCACCGATGTAGCATAGGATCGCGACGACGATCGAATCGATGATCTTGCCGCCCAGGAACCCGGAAAAGACATAGTGTGTGTAGCGGACGCCCGAGATCAGCTCATTGGCCGTCTCCTCCTTAAAGACCGCGTACATGATCTTTTTCCACTGTGACTTCAGTTTTTCCTTGCTCAGGAGTAGATAGACCGCCACGACCAGGCCGACCGCAAAGCTGAAGATCACGTTAAAGGTCGATGTGATGCTCACGGAAAAGATGTGCAGAAGCGTCTGGATGTGCGGCTGGATACGCTCGATCAGGGAAGCGGCGGACTGCGCGATGCTCTTGATCAGTTCCACGATATCCGTGTTTCTGAAAAACGTCTCGCTGTCCTGCAGCGGCAGTTTTTTGATCAGATCGACCGCAGCGTTGGCAACATTGCCGAAATACACGGGCGTCATGTAGATAAAATCCCGCAGATTGGAGATCAGCTGCGGCAGGATGATCATCAGGAGCAGTCCGAGCGCCAGGAGGAAAAACGTCATGGTGATGGTGACCGACCAGCCGCGTACCCTCTTCCTGTATTTCTCCGCTTCAGGCGTGCGCAGATCGATACCGCGCTTTCTGTAGATGGGCGCAAAGATCCTTTTTTCTACAAAATGCAGAACCGGGGACAGGATATACGCGATGACGATCCCGTAGAGTAAGGGTGCCATGACACCGAGGAAACGGCTGATACCGCCCGTGAATCTGCTTCCCTGGAACAGCAGATAATACAGCAGCATAATGGCTGCCGCTGTCAGGAAGATCGTGACTCCCCATCGGATCTGGTTTTTATCCGGTTTCCATTTCATCCGTTCCTGCCCTCTTATGCCCGGACCAGTACATCCAGTTTTTCAACAAGCACGTCGAAATCCGCGGTCTGCAGTTCCTCGATTCTTCCCTGGTCCGCGATCTGCGCGAATCCCGGATTCATCGGAAGGCGGGCTACGATATCGATCCCCCGTCTGATGGCACCGGCATCATGCTCGTCACCGAACAGATAGATCGGCTCGCCGCAGTGCGGACAGGTCAGATAACTCATATTCTCCACCAGGCCGATCACCGGGATCTCCATCAGCTGTGCCATGTTGATCGCCTTTTCGACGATCATGGAGACAAGCTCCTGCGGGGTGGACACAACAACGATACCGTCCACCGGGAGAGACTGAAACACCGTGAGCGGCACATCGCCGGTCCCGGGCGGCATATCCACCAGCATCACATCAATATCGCCCCACCGGACATCCTTCCAGAACTGCTTGACGACGCCCGCGATCACGGGGCCGCGCCAGATCACCGGATCCGTCTCATTTGGCATCAGAAGATTGAGACTCATGAGCTTTATTCCGGTCCCGGTCGTTCCGGGCAGGATCTCCGTCTCGCTCGCCGCGTCAGCGCCGCCGCCCCGGCTGATCCCGAACATCCTGGGGATCGACGGCCCGGTGATATCCGCATCCAGAATGGCAGTTCTGAGCCCTCTGCGGTTTAACATGACCGCTGCTGCAGCGGTGACAAAGCTCTTGCCGACACCGCCTTTTCCGGATACCACACCGATCACCCTGCCGATATGCGAATGCTCGTTGGCGGGTTCCCTGGCAGGCGCACCCTGCGTGTTCTTCTGATCAGCGTTTTGCGGCTGTTCCTCCTCGGCGGGCTTGGTCCTGCGGATCTTATGACCGTCGACTACGATATAGTCGTCTTTTTCCTCAACCTCATGCATCTTCAGCTCATACCCTTTCTGTCGATCAGATCGACCTCTGTATCATCTCCCAGATATTCCTCAATGAGATATCTGGGCCTTGCCTTGCTCTCCAGATAGATCTTTCCGATATACTCCCCGATCACGCCCAGCGAGATCATCATCAGACCGCCGATCGCCCAGACGGAAAGCACCGTGGTCGTCCAGCCGGGGATCGTATGACCGGTGAAATACCGAACAAGCGAATAGATGAGGACGACGATGCTCACCATAAAAATGCCGAATCCCAGTCCCGTGATCATCCGGATCGGCTTGACCGAAAGCGAGGTGATCCCCTCCAGTGCAAAGGAAAGCATCTTCCTGAGCGGATACTTGCTCTCACCCGCAAAGCGCTTTGCTCGGCTGTACTCCACGATCTGAGTTTCAAAGCCCAGCATCGGCACAATGCCGCGCAGGAACAGATTGACTTCGCCGTACTGCGCAAGGGCCTTGAGTGCCCTCTGACTCATCAGCCGGAAATCAGCATGATCATACACCGTCTCCGCGCCCATGCCGTGCATCAGCTTATAAAAGCTGCGCGCGGTCGTTCGTTTGAAAAAGGAGTCCGTTTTCCGGTCGCTGCGTACGCCGTAGACAATATCCGCGCCAGCCGTGTATTTTTCCACCATGGCATCGATCACCCCGATGTCATCCTGCAGGTCCGCATCCATCGAGATCGCCATATCGCAGATCCCGGAAGCAACCATCAGTCCCGCCAGAAGCGCGTTCTGATGACCGCGGTTCGCAGCGAGCCGCACTCCCTGAAAGAGCGGATCGTCTTTACAGAGCGCCGAGATCAGCTGCCAGGTAGTGTCGCGGGAGCCGTCATCGACAAAAAGAATACGGCTGTTTTCCGCGATCGTACCGTCTGAGATCATCCCCCTGATCTTTTCAGAAAGACGCCTGGATGTCTCCGGAAGCACTTCCTCCTCGTTGTAGCACGGGAGGACCATAAACAGACGATTGTTAATCTGCCTCATGATTGATATACCCGATCAGACCGCCGCAGTCGATGATCTTCTGCATGAACGGCGGGAACGACTGTCCCTTCCAGGACTTTCCTGTGGTCTCATCCGTGATCATTCCGCTGTCGAAATCGACGGAGACGGTATCCCCGTCACTGATCTCCCGTACAGCTTCCGGGCACTCAATGATCGCGAGCCCGATATTGATGCTGTTGCGATAAAAGATCCGCGCAAAGGTCTCCGCGATCACGCATGCGATCCCGGATTCCTTGATCGCGATCGGCGCGTGCTCCCGGGAGGAACCGCAGCCGAAGTTCTTATCAGCCACCATGATGTCGCCGCTGTGCACCTTGTTCACGAACTCCCTGTCGATATCCTCCATGCAGTGCGACGCAAGCTCTTTGGGATCCGCCGTGTTCAGATATCTGGCGGGGATGATGACATCCGTATCCACATTGTCGCCGTATTTATGTACCGTACCTCTGGCTTTTTCCATTTTACTCTCCTTCCGCTGCCTTATCCTGCAGCATCAAAGTCCGATCATCTGCGGTGATGCGATCCTGCCCGCCACAGCGCTCGCGGCGGCAACCGCGGGAGACGCGAGATAGATCTCGGAATCCACCGCTCCCATGCGGCCGACAAAGTTCCGGTTGGTCGTAGATACGCATTTCTCACCGGAGGCCAGAATTCCCATATAACCGCCGAGACATGGTCCGCAGGTCGGGGTCGATACCACGGCGCCCGCTTCGATAAAGGTCTTAAGAAGTCCCTCCTCCATGGCCTTCAGGTAAATCTTTTGCGTTGCCGGGATTACAATACAGCGAAGGCCTTTGGCTATATGGCGGCCCTTGAGGACTCTTGCGGCAACGCGCAGGTCATCAAGTCTGCCGTTGGTACAGGAACCGATCACGACCTGATCGATCGCGATCTCTCCTGCCTCATCAACCGTCTTTGCGTTTTCCGGAAGATGCGGAAACGCTACGGTCGGCTTCAGACTGCCCAAGTCGATCGTGACCGTCTCCTCGTAATCCGCGTCAGGATCCGCGGTGAACACCTCCCAGGTCTTGCCCGGCGCGTGCTCGTCGAGATAAGCGACCGTTCTGTCATCCACGGGAAAGATACCGTTTTTGGCACCGGCTTCGATCGCCATGTTCGCGATCGTAAAGCGGTCATCCATGGAGAGGTTCTGCACGCCTTCCCCGGAGAATTCGAGAGACTTGTAGAGCGCTCCGTCCACGCCGATTCTGCCGATCAGGTGGAGGATCACATCCTTGCCCGAGACCCAGGGGGCGGGTTTTCCGGTAAGGACCACCTTAATGGCGCCGGGAACTTTGAACCAGGTTTTGCCCATGGCCATGCCGGCTGCCATATCCGTTGATCCGACGCCGGTGGAAAACGCTCCCAGCGCTCCATAGGTGCAGGTATGCGAGTCCGCGCCGATGATCACGTCTCCGGGAAGCGTCAGTCCGCTCTCCGGCAGCAGCGCATGCTCGATCCCCATCTCACCGACCTCAAAGTAGTTTTCTATTTCATTGGCTCTGGCAAATTCACGGACACATTTGCAGCCCTCAGCGGATTTGATGTCCTTGTTCGGAACAAAATGATCCGGCACCAGCGCGATTTTGGATTTGTCGAAAACGCCCTTTTTGGTGAACTTCTCCATTTCCTTGATGGCGACAGGGCTGGTAATGTCATTGCCAAGCACCAGATCGAGCCGCGCTTCGATCAGATCTCCCGCGTGGACTTCGGGAAGCCCCGCATGCTTTGCCAGTATCTTCTGGCTCATTGTCATTGCACTCATGTTTCCTCCTCCGTTTCTTCTGCATCTCCGGTATCGTCTTCCTCAGGCATGATCTCCGAAGGCTCATCCTCACTGTCTTTATTCTCTCTTCCGACCGCATCCTCCCATTCGGCTTCCGGACCGGCATCCTCATCGTCCTCCAGGGCGAGCCTCCTTCTGCGGTTCCAGAAAAGATATCCCGCGGCGCCGGCAATCCCCAGGAGCGTCAGCAGGATGCCGGGGATCCTGCCCGGCGTCTCATATGTTACCCGGATCCGGTGTATTCCCGCGGATACAGGGACTGCCATCAGGCCGTAATCCGCCTTGACGATCTCGGCACTCTCGCCGTCAACCGTTGCCGTAAAGCCCCTGACGGCCGGCACAGAGAAGAACACCAGGGAATCCACCGGCAGATCCGCAGTCTCCGCAAAGAAACCGCGGTCATCCGTCAGAAAATCGGTGCAGGCGCTTTCCCTGCGTTCCATGCAGGCAAGCGCAAAATCCTCCGCCGACACCGGCTGTGTGAGCTCGTCTGCCGGCAGTTCCTTCATGTTCTCTCCGTATCTGTCCGCGTCCTCGTCTGACAGGATCAGCACACGCACGAGCGCCTGGTCGGCATCCGCCTTATTGACCTTATCAAAAACGGACTCCCGGACAAAATAGCGATAGGTGAACCCCATGGGAATAAAGTTCTCGTTTTCATAGATCGAGAAATCATTCTGCTCCTCCACAAAACGATACCCCTCAACCCCGCGTCCCTGGCTGAAATCACCGTTTGTATTGATGATGGAGTTTTCCAGATAATAACCTGCCGAGAGGATCGCCCTCAGTCCCACCCGGGAGATCGCCGCGTCCGATTCGACCGTCCGGTAGATTCCGGCTGTCCCTTCATAGAAATCAAAGATCTCCCCGGGAACCGTACTTAAAAAGCAGTGGATCGTGGGGATATTCCAATACATCTCGTAGTTTGTGGATGTAGAATCCGTCTCGATCCGATAGAAGCCGACCTTTTTCAGCTCAGGCCTTGTATCGATCATCTGCTTCTTCCACTCCTTCATGCCGAAATCGTTGATCAGACTCGCCCCGTTGGTCAGCACGGTATTGGTTGTGATAAAACAGGCCAGGATCGTGGCGGCGAACAGGATCAGACGCCGCAGAATGCGCATCCGCACGAACCAGATGACACCGACCAGGATAAAGATCATGATCGCGGTACCCTTGACCTGCCGCCAGAACAGATCCGGATTGTCTGTCATATTCAGATAGACGATCGTGCCGCTGTCATCGCGTGAAGGCAGGAGTGCCACTGCCAGCATGAACAGGAACAGGATGACAGTCACCAGCACGCCGGCCTTCCAGTCCTCTTCCCTGCCGTGATCGAGCTGCTGCGCGGTAATGAGTGTCATAAAGAACAGCGGCATATAGAACCAGCGCGCATAATACTGATTATTGAACAGCGAGAACATCGAGTTGAGCACCGGCACAAAGGCGATCAGCGCGCAGACGATCAGAAGTGTTTTACGCCAGTCCTTTTTTTTGCGTACAGCAAAGAAAAAGGCCGCCACACCGGAAACGCCGAACATCGGCAGATATGCCGCCAGTGAGGAATTCCGGATCGCTTCGGTATAGAACAGAGTCCCCTTGCCGATGATATCGGGGATCATGACAAAGCTCTTGACGATGGCGTACGGCAGCTTCATGCTCTCGTACACAAGCAGATTGTAACCGGTCACGACATCACTCAGACGGCTGTTGCCGCTGACGCCGAAGAAAGCCGGAAGCAGGAAAAAGGACGCGAGCAGCACGCCGAGCACTCCTCCCGCGAGTGCCCTGAGAAACATCCGAAGCCATACGCGCCAGGGATTGCTCATGGCGTATCGGATGACAAAGTACAGCAGCAGAAAGATGACCTGTCCGAAGAAGAAATAGTAATTAACGACAGCCATCAGCGCGGTGATCAGAGAGAATCTGATCAGCGTCCATCCAGCCGGTTCATACGGCCGTTCACCCTTGCGGTGGTCCAGGAACATCAGGCTGTCAAACGCAAGGAGAAGCAGCGGGAAAAAGGCGATCACATCGGCAAAATGCTGAAAGACGATGTTGCACGCCTGGAACCCGGAGAAAGCATAAAGAAGGGATCCCGAAAGAAGCGCCGCCCCGGTGCGTACATATCTGCGCATATAAAGAGCCGATGTAAGCGTGGCTGTGCCGAATTTGAGCGCCATAAGGAACGGCAGCAGGTACGGGATCGCCGATTCCGGAAACGGAACCGTCAGCCAGAAAAAGGGACTCCCCCACAGATAAAACGCGAAATCTCCGACCATGGATCCGCCCAGATCCAGATTCCAGTTCCAGTGGAAATTGCCGCTTCGTACGGCGCGATGTGCCTGCACATAAAACGGAACCTGCTGGACATTGTAGTCACCGTAATAAAAAAACAGGCCCCCGTGATGCTGAATGATCGGCAGAACACAGAGAAGATACAAAACGAATCCGAGGGAAAACGCTACAAGGAGCGTTTTCCCTCCGATCATTTTTTTGTTTGTTGATGTATTGTTTCCCAAAACTCAGTTATTGATCAGTTTATCATTCTCATTATTCCAGGAATAAAGCTTGCGGATCTCAGTACCGATCTGCTCGGCGGGATGCTCGGCATGGAGCTTGCGCATCGCCTGGAAGTGTACCTGGCCGCCCGCGTCGGACATATCCAGCAGGAACTCCTTGGCAAAGGTTCCGTCCTGAATATCGGACAGGATCTTCTTCATCGTCTTCTTGGTCTCCTCGGTGATGATCTTGGGACCGGTGACATAGTCGCCGTACTCCGCCGTGTTGGAGATGGAATAACGCATTCCGGCAAATCCGGACTGATAGATCAGATCGACGATCAGCTTCATCTCATGGATGCACTCAAAGTAGGCGTTGCGCGGATCATATCCCGCCTCGACCAGGGTTTCAAAACCGGCCTGCATCAGAGCGCAGACACCGCCGCAGAGAACTGCCTGCTCACCGAACAGATCCGTCTCCGTCTCCGTACGGAAGGTGGTCTCCAGAAGTCCGGCACGCGCTCCGCCGATACCGGCGCCGTATGCAAGTGCCTTTTCCAGTGCCTTGCCGGTCGCATCCTGGTGTACGGCGACGAGGCAGGGTGTTCCCTTACCGGCCTGATACTCGCTGCGGACCGTGTGGCCAGGAGCCTTGGGCGCGATCATCGTCACATCGACATCAGCCGGAGGCTTGATGAGGCCGAAGTGGATATTGAAGCCATGAGCAAACATCAGCATGTCACCGGCCTTGAGATTGGGCTCGATATCCTGCTTGTACATCTTCGCCTGCTTCTCATCATTGATAAGGATCATGATGATATCAGCCTTCTTTGCGGCCTCCGCCGTAGGATAGACCTCGAGACCCTGTGCTCTCGCCTTGTCAGCGGATTTCGAGCCCTCGTACAGACCGACGATCACGTTGCAGCCGGATTCTTTGAGGTTCAGCGCATGCGCGTGGCCCTGTGAGCCATAGCCGATAATGGCGATGGTCTTGTCCTTGATGACCGAGAGATCGCAGTCCTCCTGATAAAAGATCCTTGCATCCTGTGCCTGTGACATTGTTTTACCTCCTCTTATTCTTTATGATTAATCGTTAAGATAGATCACTTTATCCACGCCGCGTCCCAGTCCCGCAATACCCGTGCGGGCCAGCTCCAGGATCTCATAGTTATCCAGCATCCTGAGGAACGCGTCGATCTTGGCCTGCGTTCCGGTGATCTCGACGATCAGACTCTCGGGTCCGACATCGACGATCTTGCCGCGGAACATGTTGGTGACGATCATCGTGATATCCACGCGGGTCTGAGCATCCGCGCGCACCTTGACAAGGCAGAGCTCGCGGTAGACGCTCTCATCGGGTTTCAGTTCATGAATGTCCCGCACATCAACGAGCTTGGCAACCTGCTTTTCGATCTGATCGAGGATCTCGTCATCACCGCTCGTCACGATCGTGATGCGCGTATATCTGGGATCCGCGGTCACGCCGGCCGTGATGCTCTCAATATTGTAGCCGCGCCTGGAAAACAGCCCGGAAATGCGGGAAAGCACACCAGAGGTGTTGTCAACCAGCAGCTGAAGTACCTTTTTTCGCATGGATGTATATGCTCCTTAAATGAAAAGCCTATCAGTCCAATATTATATACGAGCTCCTCTGAAAAAGCAATAAAAAAGAACCTTTCCAAAGCGGCTTTTCAGCAGAAAGCGCTGTGGAAAAGGTTCTTTTTCATCCTTTGGGATAAACAGTCTATTCTTCTTCGTTCTTATGCTTTTTGGCGTCCAACACCGCGTATCCCGCGACACCGCCGCCTGCCGCCGCCATAGCGCCTGCCGCGGCGATCCCGGCAACTCCGGCTGCCGACATGCCGGCGGCACTCGAAGCCGTATCCGCGATGGTATCAGCAAATCCCGCTGCATAATCACCCGCAGCGGATGCCATGGCATCCATCGGCGCGGAAGAAAACGATGTTTCGACAGGCGCGGAGTCAAAAGACGCTGTCTCGACCGGTGCGGAGTCAAACGAAGCTGTCGCTGCGGCCGGTTCCGAAGCATACGATGCTGCTGTGTTCACAGGCGCCGCGGAAGCTGCCGGAGCAGGATTCGGAGCGGCCGCTGCAGCCGGCGCCGCCTCATTGACCGTTACATTGTAATTGACGGTGGTATTGCTCGAGCTCGAATTTGAAACGGTGGAGGTCGATGTGCTGGTCGCTGTCGCTGTTGCCGTCGCGGTCGCTCTTGCCGTAGCAGTCGCCGCAGCTGCCGCACCGCCCCCCGCGGATGCCACAACTACGGGGCGCTTGTAGAAATCACGGTTGTGCGCCTTGGCCCGGTCAACCCTCTGCACGTTCTTTTTCTCTGTACCTGTGTAGGTCTGCAGTACATCCACGATGACCTGCCCCGCCAGGTTGAGGATGGTCTTTTCCTCTTCGAGCTGCTGTCTGAATTTACCGAGATCCGTCCGGACGGACTGCAGCAGTTCGTCATTGCCGAGCTTCGGCACGATCTGATTGATCTGGGAGATATAGTTCTCCATATCCTTTGCGATGTTCTTGAGCTGTTCTCCCTGCTCGGAGACAACCTTGTACGATACTTTATAAGCCATAATCTTTCCCCGCCCTTCGGATCACTTGAAAAGGTTTGTTGGAAGCTTCGGAATGTTTTTCACATCGTCCTTGACAGACTTGAAGTTCTTGTCATACCGGTCCGCTGTCTCATAGAGAGAGTTTACCATCTTGCCCAGCGTGGTCAGCGCTTCGCTGCACTTGTCCATCAGCTTCTGAAAGCTCGTCTGATAGGACGTCGCGGCTTCACCGGTCCAGATATTCTTCAGACCGTCGATCTGTCCCTTGGCGGCGTAGCAGGATTCTTTGAGACCGGTCTGTACCTTGTCGACCGATTCGGCAAGGGATCTGAGTTTTGGTGCGTCAACCTGTAAATTTACATCAGTTGCCATAGTCTACCCCCTTACCCCCTCTTGCCGATCTTCTGAACAACATCCATTGCGCTGTTGTCCGCCTGATCATATGTGTTGCTTGACTGTGTGAGCGCCTGCGAAGCTGATCTGATGGCATTTGCCATGTTCTGAAAAGCCTTCTGATTCTTTTCATACTGCTTCAGATAGGTGTTCGCGGCATCGCCGTGCCAGTTCTGTTTGACAGCGGCGATCGTCTCCTCGAGTTTCTTGATCTGATTTGACATGGACGTATAGATCCGATCGAGCTCGGAAGCGGCCGTCCTCATTCTTTGGATATTTACGGTATTTTTTGCTGCCATCATGCCCTCTTTTCTATGAGATGCCTGCCGCAGAAGACTTCGCGGCATCCTCCGCCTGCTTGATCTTGTTGGCCGATTTCTTCAGATAATCGGCAACACCCTTGAGATACCTTGCTTTCGCGTCCAGATCCGCTTCCGCGTCCGCCAGGAACTTGACAAACGCTTTTCCGCTGCTTCCGGTCCAGGCCGCTGTCAGCGTATCCTTGACACCCGTCAGCCTTGTCTTCGTCTTACCGGTGAGATCGGATGCCATGCGTTCCAGATTCTGCGCCTGCTGCATTGTCTGCTGGTAATTAAATTTGATCGCCATGAACCTTTACCTCACTTGAAAGTCTTGTCAAAGCTTAACGTCTTGCTGGTATTCGACACGTTGGTCTCCGCCTTGTCATAGATACCGGCCATTTCCTTAAGCCCTGTTACATATGCACTGAGAACCTTGATGATCTCCGCGGAGCTCTCCTTGAGCTGCGCCGCGGTATTCCTGATGTCATCGGAAGTATCGCCCTGCCACTCTCCGCGGGAGTTCTTGACTTCCTGCTGGAACTGCTCAAAGACATTTTCCAGGCCCTTGATCAGAGGTGTGAGTGTCTCCGCCGTGTTGAGCAGTAGCGCGGTATCAACCTTGGTATCATTTCCTGCCGCCATAATCCCTCCTTATTACCTGATCTGCAGTTTGCCGACCAGGCTCCCGGCCTCATTGTCGGATGCGTCAAAGTCCTGCGCCAGCGCGACCATGATGTCCTGAACCTCCAGGTACTGATCCACCATCTCGTGGAGGGCATCCTGATCCGCCTGCCAGTTCTGCATAAACTGCGTAGCCACCTGTGACTGCCAGCCCTTTGCAAGGCTGTTCAGGGCATCACTGATCTTGGCTACATTTCCGTTCAGTTCTGCCGCGAGACTGCCGATCCTCTGCGCTGTCTGCCTGAGCTTATCGGCATCAACATTTGTCATATCCGCCATGGCGCCTCCTTTCGTGAGTACACACAATACCTATGAATCCGTTCAGATCAGCATGATCTGATCGCCGCTCTTAACGCCGACATTGCCCAGCGTCTCTCCGTCCTGCAGGAGTCCCTGCATATCGATGCTGCAGAACAGCACCTTATCGGGATCCTGAAAGACCGTCATGTTTTCCACCGCGCTGATCTGCTCGATCATCGCCCGTTTTACCGTTCCCACCTTCATCATGGAATCCGCCGAAAACTCATAGGTCTTAGCGATCCCGGGAACCTTGGTCTCAAGAAATACTTTACTCATAATTCATCACCTCCACATGATCGCACAACAGTTAAACAAGCGGTGTGAGCATCTTCACCGGTGCTCCGCCGAGAAGCGCGTATCCGAAGCCCGCAGGAAGCTGCCGTACGGCATCGGCCGAGGACATCTCCCAGTGAAGGACATTCTGCTGGTCGAACATGCCGCCCAGGCATACGCCGCTCTCCATTGTCGTGAACTGACGGGATACCTGATATCTGCCGCAGTCCGAAACATCGTCGCCGGTCATCGCCGCGACAAACTGGATCTTGTGATCTCTGCCCTTTTCGAGCGCCGTCTCAAAGAATCCGTTCATGCCGTAATCCTCGGAGTAGACCGTTTCGATAAAGGATGTGTAATCATTGATGAGGAACAGGATCCTCTTATGATCCTTAAGGGCGTCGACAGGAGATGTTCCCGCTTCCCTCGCGCCGTTCACAAGGGCGTTGCGCTCGCCGAACTGCGGTACGATCTCATCCTGCATGAGCTGGAACAGCCCGGCGTCATCGGTCACATATCTGCCAATCTTGTTTGCGGCCGCGAATTCCTTAAGCTCTTCGCTCTTTCCGTCAAAGAGGATGACATCATCGCCCTTCTGAATCGCCTGCAGAGCCAGCGCCTTGAGCAGGTTGGTCTTGCCTGTCTTGCCGAAGCCCACGATGCTGACGCAGTATTCGCTGTCCATATCCAGCGTTATGAGCGTCTCTCCGTCCATGGTTCTGCCGAGGGCGAACTGATTCTCGGAAAGCGCCTTTACATCACCGAGTACTTCCTTGATCCCCAGAGATTCAAGTACCTGGCCGGGCTTCTTGGCGCCCTTGGACGCGGGATCGACCGAAACATTGCCGAGGCTCTTCTTGATGCTCTGTGCCTGTGAGAGACCGTCGATCTCATGCACAGGCAGCGCGACCTGGAACTCTACCGGGACAGGTGCCTTGATCAGGCCGCGACCGGGTGTTCTGCCCTCGGGCACGATCTCCGTGTGATCGCCGATGACTGCCTCGTATTCGAAGCGGTCGGGCATCTGCATCGCGATACCGGCTGTGAAGTTCTGGCGCAGGCGGCTCCTGAGATCTCCGGAAGCATTGGCCGTGATCACCGTGTAGATACCGTAGCTGACGCCTTCTCTGGTCAGCGTCGCCAGATCGTCATCGTACTTGTCATAGTTCTCATAGAAAGCGGTGAAGTTGTCGATCACCAGCAGGAGCGCCGGGCAGTCGGAATTATGCTGCACATACTCCTTGAAGGAACCGATGCCCATGCCGGCGAACTTTTTCTTTCTCTCCGTGAGCTCTGTGGAGAAGAACGAGAAGGTGTCGTCCAGCTTGTCGTCGTCGCCGTCGAAGCACACGCTGCCGATATGCGGCATGGATGCAAATACGGTCATCGTCCGAGACGAGAAGTCGAGGATATAGATATTCACATCCGACGGCTGATACGTCGTCACCGTGCCATACAGGATCGTCTGCAGGAGCGTCGTCTTGCCGGAACCGGAAGGGCCGCAGATCAGCAGGTTGCCGTCCGCCAGGAAATCCACATACGCGGGATACTGGCTCTGGATCTCCGGATTGTCCGCGATACCGATCGGCAGACGCAGGGAGTATCCCTCCTGCCTCTCCGAAGCGACCTCGTCGAGGAAGATCCTCTTGGCAAGCGCGGGAAGCCAGATCTGACGTACAGCGGGAATGCTGTGCTCCTGGGCGATCTTTGACGCGTACTTCACGATCGCGTCGAGCTGCGTCACCTTCTGGATATTGTCGCTCTTCTTGTTCTTGTCCTTCTTCTTCGGAACACCGCTGCGGCCGATCAGGTTGATCAGTTCGACCTTGGCGTTCTTTTCATCGGTGTATTCGACCTCCGGCTCATACGCGGCGCCTGACCATCCGGACTGGAACTCCTCAAAGATTTCGTCGCTGCCGACCTGGAAGTATCCGCGGCCGGTTCCGGTGATGTAGGCGGCATCCGGTTTCTTGAGCATTTCATTGGAATCCGACTTGTCCGCGACACGCAGGCACAGGCGGAATCTCGTGTTGGACCAGATCTCATCATCCACAACGCCGGAAGGCTTCTGCGTCGCCAGGATCAGGTTGACACCGAGTGAACGGCCGACACGTGCTGCCGAAACCAGGGAGCGCACGAACTCGGGCTGTTCCTTTTTCAGCTCGGCGAACTCGTCGGCGATGATGAGCAGGTGCGGCATCGGCTCTGTTGCGACACCCGAACGGTACAGTTCGATGTATGCGTCGATGTGCTTGACCTTGAAATCGTTGAACAGCTTCTGGCGGTGCTTGATCTCCGCGTTGATGGAAAGCAGCGCGCGGTTCGTTGCGTTGCCGCCCAGGTTCGTGATCACGCCGGACACATGCGGCAGGCCCTCAAAGCTCTGCGCCATACCGCCGCCCTTGTAATCGATCAGAATGAACGCGACCTCATCGGGATGGTAGTTGATCGCCAGAGACAGGATATAGCTCTGCAGCGTCTCGGATTTACCGGATCCGGTAGTACCTGCGACCAGACCGTGCGGTCCGTGGTACTTTTCATGGATATCCAGGAACAGCGGCTGGTTTCCGGACTTGTAACCGACCATGGCGCGCATGCTCTCATAGGTGCGGTTCTCCAGCCAGCGATGGTAGATATCCAGTGTCTCCACGCGGGAGGTCTTGTACATGTCAAGGAAAGTAAGTACATCTGGGATACCCGCGGATACGCCGGTCTCACGCAGATGGACACCGGAAAGGGTCCGTGCGAAGGCATCCGCCTTGCTCAGGGAAAGCGTATCAAACTTCACATTGTCTCTTGCCGGGAAAGCGTTGACCGTCGACAGGAAGCCGTGAACGTCTCCGTCATCCGTGATGATCGTCTGGCAGCTGCTCGGCAGCTTATCCGGCGAATCGGCGAGCATCACAACGGAGATCGCCATATCCTCGGTCGGATTGAGCAGGTACTTGGAAATCGCTTCTTCCTCGAGCAGCGCGGGATCTGCGACCATGAACACATAGTGCGGAAGGACCTTCTTGCCCTCCTCGGCCTTGGCTCCTTCGCGGCCGGTCTTTTCCATCCGCTCGCGGATGATATCGGACAGGACGAACATGACATCACCGACGCTGTTCTTGTCGCAGCACATCAGACGAGTCTTGCCGTCAGGCGACCACACATGAGGAAGATACCGCATGTACTCCCACTCCGCTCTTTCCTTGGGCGGGAAGATCACACACATCCTCAGATCCGTGTAGGGATGCGCACTGGCAAGCTGTACGGTGATGATCCTCGCGATGTTCAGCGCCTTTTCACGGCTGGAGGATACGATGCCGGCGAAACGGTTCTTATAGAGGGAGACGGAGACCGGCACATCCTTCAGCACGGACATGGCCGCCTTGATCTCCTCGGTCTTGTTGTTCATCGGATCATGCACCTGCATGACCTGCTCCTTGGGCGTCTCAATGGGGTTCAGCGACGGGATATCGCCTTTGCCAAGACGGACATCCAGGAAGTCGTCATGCACAGAGCTCTTCTCCCAAAGACGTGAGGTTGTCCTGATGCCGATCTCCGCAGCTTCCTCGGCGGAAGGATAGGTTCTGTCCAGGATCTCCGCGTTCAGTTTCATCTTTTCGCGGATCTGGCCGGTCATCTTGACGGCATATTCCTGGTACATCGCGACGCGGTTCTTTTCCTGTTTCGTGTATACCTTGTCCTGATAAACGGTGTTGATGATCGCCCAGAGCGCGCCGATGATCGCTGCGCCAAGGCTCATCACGAGGCCGGCCATACCGAAGCCGGAACCGGAGTCCATCGTCATCATGGCGCCGACCGCCATCGGAATGACCATCGTAAAGGACGGTCCGATCGTCAGGATCAGCGGCTGCTTCTCCTGCTTCTGCTTCGGCGGGCACTTTTCCAGCGTAAAGGTCTCCGTGTCAAGCACCTCCAGCTTTCGGGGCGTGCGCATGAAGTAGCTCTCCTCGCCGGCTTCCTCATCCTCATCTCCGTCCCCGCTGCCCGCGGAGCTGATGTTGATCTCCTTGAGATACGTGACCTTGCAGGCTTCCTTGGGATTGTTGATCGCGAGCGTGCTGCCCAGATAGATGATCTTCAGACCGATGATATAGATGATATCGCCGAAGGAAAGTGGATGATCTCCCTCGATCATCTTGCCGTTCACGAAGGTGCCGTTCATGCTGTTGAGATCGCGCAGGACCGCCTTGTCCCCCTCGATCTGGATCTCCGCGTGCTTCGGGGAGACAAACTTGTTGGCATAGCAGATCGCGTTGGACGCATCATTGCCAATGCTGATCGTGGAATGCGCATTCGCGTTGATCAGGAACTTGCGGAACTGCGTGTTGCCGTTCGTCACCTCCTCGCAGGTCAGGGAAAAGACCTGGCCGTCCGGCAGCTCGCAGTTGACAAACAGTCCCTCCTTTAACGCAACCGTCTCGACCGGCTGTTCGTTCTGGGTGATCACGAACCGTCCCTGGCCGGACAGTGTCCATACGCCGTCCCATACCTCGACCGGCAGGATGACATCATCATCTCTGCCTGTGATGTAGGGCTTGATCTCCAGCGGGACCTTTTTGTTGTCCACACTGGGCAGATAGAGTTCACAGAATCCGTTTTCAAATACAGCAGTCAGCAGATAACTCATTCCCTCACTCCTTTTCCTGATTCATCGGTTACGGCAGATCATACAGCCCTGCCACGGCATTATTGAACATCTCCTCATACACCGCCTGATCCTTGGCCGGTGCAAAATATATGATGACAGTGCAGTAATACTGTTTGGTCGTTTCATCCAGCCACATGGTGGCGCGGAAACCTTCCCAATACTCAACACCGCCGTATACATCGTTGAAATAGCCTGTATAGCCATTCTTTTCATCGATGCCTTCGCTGATCTTCTCGCGGCTGGAGACTTTGGAAACACCGTTTGCCAGATACTTGTCCACACCCTGTTCCGACAGGCTCGGATAGGATGCGATGACATCCTCTGTGGTCATGCCGTTCACCGCATACGGCTGTATGAAAATGCAGGCGCCGTTATCGTCGGACCACATATAGTACGTGTCATCCTCATAAATATTCTTGGTAAACTGTCCGGACGGCACCGGGACACCCATATGACACATCTGAACAGCCAGGGCATCATTCGTTTCGGCACTCTCCGGTGTGTTTGTGCCAGGGATCACGATCGGCTGCCTCATGTTGGCGTTCTTCCATTCGTTCACTGTCGGGCTGACCGATTCGACATCTTCTGAACTGTCGGTGTAGCAGACAAGTGTCATGACTTTGTATTCGCCGTTATTGGCAAGCTCATACCAGGATTCGAACATGGCATAGCCGATCCCATTCGCATTAAACACCCCGCCGTAGTATATTTCGCTCTCTTCTCCGTGCCACTCATCGACGATCTCGATCTGGCCATAGACACTTTCCAGGCTCGCCTTTGTTCCCTTCTCATGGGAAGAATTCACGTCGGAGAGCGGCATGAATCCGCGCGATCCTTTGTCGATCGATTTGTTGTTTGCATACAGAAGTCCTGACAGGAGTACATCCATCTTAGGCGCGCTCTCGTCAAGCGGTGTAAAGCGAAGGGTGATATCGGAAGGATCGGAAGGATCCGACACCTCCTCAGGCGCCGAATACGAAGACGCAGGATAGCTTACCGGCACCTGCAGATCCTGCTTGCTGCACAGGTATTCCTCCCAGCCGCCAAGTTCGCCGCCTTCTTCAGGATATTCGTCCTCCGGATTCTCATCCCCGGAATCCTCGTCCTCGATCTCTTCGATCTCCTTCTTGGCGCGGGATTTCTTGCCATCATCCTCATCATCGCTCTTGCCGCCGAGCACGACAACAAGTACAACGACCAGTACGATGATCAGTGCGGCGGCGCCGCCGATGATCGCAAGAACCTTGGGGTTCTTCAGTTTTTCCGCGATGGAGGAAGCACCGTTTGCAACCTTGGCCGCACGTTCCTCCTTGGCCTTGGTTTTGGCTCTGGCTTTGGCCCGCGCCTCCGCCTCGATCCTGGCAGCCTCTCTTTCTTTTTCCGCCTTGAGGCGCTGCATCTCGGCCTGCTGCGCTTTTTCCGCTTCCTCGAGTGCCAGCCGTTCTTCCTCGGCCTTGCGCTTGCGCTCCTCGACCTCGGCCTCCATCCGGCGGACCTCAGCCTCCTCAGCTGCCCGTCTGGCCTGCTCTTCCTCAGCCTTTCTACGGGCCTCTTCCTCGGCTTTCTTCTTCTTGGCCGCGGAAACAAAGAGTGCAGCGGTTTCCTCCTGGCCTGCTTCGAATCTGTTGTCCTCGCTCATCGCTCTTTCCTTTCCTTAAAACATTGCCTGCTGTCACATATCCTGCATTCTCTCATGCAGGTTTCCCATGATCGACTCGTAATCGCCCAGATATTCGCTGGGTACCAGACCGGTAACCGTGACCATGAACCACTGATCCGTCGTTCTGTCATGCCAGAGGCACTGCGTCATGGTCTCCCAGTAGCTTTCGCCGTCGATCTCAAGATCGTATCTCGAATTGAGTGCACAGGTCCAGCCTTCCAGGAACTCCGCACCGGTCTCCTGTATATTGGACACATCCCTGCCCTGTTTTCTCAGATAGGCCGGAACGCCGAGATTTTCGTTGTCCGCGGTATCAGCGAAGATCGCCTGGAGGATCTCCTTGTAATCATCACCGTACTCCGAGAGCCCCTGCGCGGCAGAACTGCCGTCCGCAAATTCCACATAGATCGCCGCGCCGCTGCCGTCCGTCCATACACGCGACGTTTCGACCGGCTCGTCTTCTTCGAACATGCCCTCCGGAACATCGATATACATATGGATATCATCGATCCAGATGTCCCCGTACGAATGCACGTCGTCATCATCTTCTACATTTTCATCGATCATGGCATCAACTTTTTCTTCATATTCATCGACGACATCATCAATATCAGCCTTACGTGACTTTTTCTTGCTGTCTTCGTCTTTTCCGCTTCCGCCGACGAGGACGATCACTATGATCAGAACGACCGCGAACGCGGCGATCGCACTGCCGATGATGATCAGCATCTTCGGCGTGAGCCTGCTCCTTATGGTATCAATAAACGACGCTGCGCCGGCACCCTTTTGTCCCTGCGCTCCGCCGGTCATCCCATCCATCTCGGTCTTCTTTTTCTTCAGGCGCTCAAACTCCCTTTGCTGATTCTTCTCCGCTTCCTGGAGAGCTCTCTGCTTCTCTTCGGCCCTGCGTCTTCTTTCTTCAACCTCGGCCTCCATGCGACGGACTTCCTCCTCCGCGGCTTCGCGTCTGGCCCTTTCTTCTTCGGCCTTCTTCCGCGCTTCCTCCTCCGCCTGTTTCTTCTTCTGGGCAGAGACAAACAGTGCCGCTGTCTCCTCGCCGCCGTTGTTTCTGAGATCGTCGCTCATGACTGTCTGTTCCTCCTTTAAATCTCCGCAGGCTCCGTGAGCATGCAGTCAGAATTCTCACAATATGCAGTATCATAGATCACATAAGCACCGACAGACTTCGTTTCGGGCTGAACCGGCGGTGTGTCTGCGCCAAAGATCTTAAGCAGCAAAAATACCACAAGAAAAGCGACGATGCCGACACCGAGAATGACCATCAGCGGCAGCCATCTGCGGTGCGTATCGATCCACCGCATAACGCCGGGATCAGCAGTCTTCTGCTTGCTGACGGGAGCTTTATCGGCAGCTTTCTCTTCCTGATCCTCAGCCTGGCCGGCCGCCTCAAGCGCTTTGCGCTCTCTTTCGGCGATGATCCGGCGCGCTTCAATCTCAGCCTCCATCCGGCGGACCTCCGCCTGGACGGCTTCCTGTCTGATCCGTTCCTCTTCGGCCTGTTTTCTTGCTTCCTCCTGAGCTGCCACTTTTTTCTGCGCAGAAACAAACAGAGCCGCGGTCTCCTCGCTGCTGCTGTTTTTCAGTTCCACGTCACCCATCATACGATCCTCTCCGGCAGAAATGTTCCGGTCAACAGAGTCCCCAAAGAAAAAGCATACCTGTAAATAATAAGCAAATCTGAAGATCTGTCATAGATACCAAAAGTATACTTTCATGTTCATACAAGATATCGCCTGATGTCGCCGCGCTTTTCCAGACCGAGTTTTTCCTTGACCGCCGCAACGAGTTTTTTGGTATAGGGCATGGAAATATACAGAATGTCACAGATCTCGCGGTCCGAGCGGAACTCCGCCATGAGGCGCGCCACCTCCAGTTCGCGCTCGGTCAGCGGCTCGACAAGAGATGTGAGCCTGCTCTCATCGAGCTTGCCCATCTCCGTGGTCGTGGAGTACAGATCCAGATAGTGCTGGACCCGCGCGAGCAGCACCTTGCCGGCCACCGGTTTTTTCAGATAATCGACCACGTCCATTTCCAGACCCTTGCACTCGGAAAACTCATCCGTCATGCCGGTCAGAAAGACGACAGGGATACGCTTGAACTTTTCATCGGCTTTCAGACGGCTGAGCACTTCATAACCGTCCATCCCGTGCATGGCGATGTCCAGCAGGATCAGCTGCGGCGCGCTGCTTCCTTCCGCAAGGGACGCGAGTGCGTCCGCACCGGAGAGAAAGCCCTTCACATCGTAAAGCGCGCCGAGCTGCCCCTTCATCAGGCGCAGCACTTCGGCGTCATCATCGATGATCATCACCCGTTTATTACTCATTCCGATACACAACCTCCTCCCTGAGTCTGGACAGTCCTCTCCTCACCCGCTGGTATTCCTCTACGATCGCTGGATGGAGCGATCTTGTGAACGCATCGTCATGTCTGAATTCCACAGCTTCCGCAAGCTCCGCCAGCAGATAAGCACCGACACCCTTGGCGATGGATTTCAGGGAATGTGCCTGCAGATAATAATTTTCAAAAGGATCCGCGTGAGACAGTCCGTCGATCGTCTCATCGGCGTACTCATCAAAAAGCCCCGCTCTGGTCAGGAACTCTCCGGTGTCGCCGGCGTTGTACTCCAGTGCCAGCTTCAGATCGATCCCGTAAGGCATCATCAGATCCTGACTCGCCTCAACCTGTGCGAGTGTCAGCCCTTCCTTCTCACCGGTTTCGAGCCATACGACCTTGTCCGGGATGAACCGCGCGATCATCTCAAAAAGTCTGGCCGAACTGACCGGCTTGGACAGAAAAGCGGCAAACCCCTGAGAAAGAAGCTTTTCTTCGATCCCGTTCATGATATCCGCTGTGAGCGCCACGACCGGCGTATGGAAATCCGGGTATTCCCTGCGGATCCGTTCCAGCGTCTCCGCACCGTCCATCTTGGGCATTCTGAGGTCCATGAGGACGAGGTCATACTCCTTGATATCGATCATCTCGAGCGCTTCAAAACCGCTCTCCACGTCATCCGTCTGGATGAGCGCCGGCTCCAGGAAGCCCTCGACGACCTTGCGGTTGTGCGGATTGTCATCTACCACGAGGATACGAGCCTCCGGAGCGATAAACTGCTTGGAAGGCCTTCCTGTCGTATTCTCTGCCTGTTTCCTGGGAAGCAGGCGCTTGGTTCCGTCATAGATCTTCTGTGGCAGCCGGACGCTGAACTTTGTTCCGGTACCTGGTGTGCTCTGGCACTCGATACTGCCGCCCATCGCGTCCACCAGTTCCTTGACGATCGCAAGTCCCAGGCCGCTTCCGCTGGTCTCCCGGTAGACCTCCTGCACGCCTCTGGCAAAGGGTTTGAAGATCGTCTCAAGATATTCCGGTGCGATACCGATGCCGGTATCCTCGACCTCGATCGTAAGATCCCTGTCCCAGCCGACGCGCAGCCAGATCGTCCCGCTCTTGGTATACTTGACGGAGTTGCTCAGCAGGTTGTTGGTGATCTTGCGGATCACACCTTCATCGCCGACCAGGAACGAAGGCAGGGAGGAAGGCACCTCACAGGAAAATGTCAGACCCGCTTTATCCGCCTGCGACTTCCAGAGCCTGACCGTCTCCTCAAACAGACGCTTTGTATCCCACGGTTCCTCCAGCAGTTCCATGCGCCCGGCCTCGATCCTGGTCAGGTCCAGCATATCATCGATCAGGGAGAGCAGGATCCGGGCGGATATATTACTGTCATTGACCCATTCACGGATCCGTGCCGAGGAGGTGTTGGCGACCACGAGTTCATTCGTGGCCATGATCGTGTTGAGAGGCGTCCGGATATCGTGGCTCATCTTGGCCAGGAAATCGCTCTTGGCCCGGTTCGCCTCTTCGGCGGCATGGATCGCGGCATTCAGTTCCTTCTGTTTGTTCCGATATACGCGGATCTGCAGATACATCGTGACCGCCAGACTGATGGATACGATCGTCTCGCATACCACGACATCCAGCATGAAGGTCTCTTCATCGTGCATCGTAGCGGACGGCTGCGGATACAGCCAGGTGTAGATGCACAGTCCCGCATACCACAGAAGTTCCAGAGTGATCAGGATCCAGGCGATCCGGCCCTCCAGCAGGAATGCCGTAAAGACCACGCCAAAGATAAAGAAGTATGGGATCCCGCTGTGGTAGCCGCCTCCGGAGAAAAACAGCAGGCTGAACAGACCGATGAAAATGCCCAGTACCGTCAGGATCATCGCGAGCCGGTAATTTCCGGTGTGTCTGGTGTAAGCCAGCAGACACACTGAAAACACAACGCCCGCCATACACTCCAGGACCGTTTCGATCCCCAGCCCGATCCAGAGATTATAGAACGCGGTAAGGATACTGACAGCAATCCCGCAGCAGGCCAGGATATTGAACGCAGCCGCCTGGATATCGCTGCCTCTGGGCACGATCAGCTCGATCAGTCCGGAAAATCGGTGTTTCTTTTCGTTCACAGGATACCTCCCATACTGTAAAGGTTCATCCTGCAGTATAGCAAACAGCCTTTGCTTTTTCCATAGTGTCCGGTATTACGATGCACGCTTGTAGTGCGGTTCTCCGGACTGTCCGAAATACATATCGTCGCCTACGGGACCGTCGGGAAGGCAGTATCCCTCCCAGAACGCTCCGTCCGATGTGTAGAAATTGTACCAGTACGTCTCCGTATCATCGGGATTCTTTTCCGTCTCAAATTTCACGGTGCCTTCGACCACAGTCCCGTCGGAAGACGTGTGGACGAAAGTCCCGCTGTAAAGGTCTGCCACATCCCCGATGATCTGAAGCGTATCATTCGTGTCACCGTCAAGCACCCAGAGGCCTTCCATGAAGCTGATCTCCCGCATATCCCCCCTGCTGTCGCTTCCATCCATCGCAGGTTTGTAAACGGTCATCGTCTTGGAGTCCAGCAGATCTCCGCTCGTGGACAGATCCAGCGTCATATAGAAATTCCCGTCGGTGTCCCACAGATTGACGGATTCTCTGGTGAAATCGTAGTTGCCGCTCGCGATGATCTGACCGTCGGCGGAGTTTTCCATCATCATCCACAGATCGTCATTGAAACCGATCGACAGGAGAATGTTCTCCTCCTCGTTGACCCAGTAGCCGGCATATGCCGAATTGTCCGTGAAGGGCTCTTCGTCCGCCTCGTCCCCGGTGACCTCCACCAGCTCCTGCACGAGACCCTGCGGCTCTTCTTCCTCTTCTTCCGGATCGCTCTCCTCCTCGGGTTCTTCTTCGTCCTCTTCGTCTTCTGTCTCTTCGGCAGCCTTCTTATCCTTTTTCTCAGAGCTCTCGCCGCATCCCGCAAGCAGAGAAGTCCCAAGAACACACGCAAGCAGCATCATCAAAATCTTCTTTTTCATGATCATCTCGCCTCCATAGTCATTTCTGTGTCACTGAGTATAGTTTCAAATCCCTTGCCCAAGTCCTCATAATCATCCAGAGAACAGTCATAGCCGCAATAGAAGCTCAGTCCGTCAGTCAGGATGACGACGCCGACGCCCTGCCGGCTGTCCTCGTTGGAGCCGCTCGTCCAGATGATCCTGTAGGCCGGGTAGGTCAGCTTTGCGGAAAGAGCCTCATCCCCTTCGACCTTCTGCACGGTGATATCGCGGTCCTGCAGCACCTTGGCCGTGTATTCAGCGGCATAGTCCTCGAGCGTCTGTCCGTCCGCGGGAAATTCCGTGGTTGTCGCAATGTTCGTCAGCACGAAGGCCCCGTCAGCGGAAAGCCACTGCTGATTATATGTTCCGTCCGTATTCACTTCGTTCCGGATGGAATTCATATCGGTGTGATCCGTCGCGACCGTGAGCGCCATGATCCCCGCGCCGTCTCCGGTACCGGCTGCTGCGTTGTCCAGATAGACGAGAACGCGTGCCACATTCCCGGAGAGCTCATCCTCCGTCTCACTCCCGAACGCCGCTTCCGCATCGGAAGAGACCGCCATCGTCAGATCGTCCTTCATATATACGCCGACACCGTAACCGGTCCCGTGCTCAAATTCGACACTCCGGAACGTCCAGCCGTCTTTTTTCGCGATCGCTGCCGCGTCCTGCATCGGCGTTCCGACCGCGATCCCGCTTACAGTGTACTTTGTCCCGCTGTAGCTGAGCCCCACGATATCAAAATTCTCGTCGACATCAAACCAGGGTCCTGCCAGCGATCCGTCCGCCGCGGTCTCCTGCTTGTCCATATACTGTGCGCCTGCCGGCGTATAGGATCCTTCCTGCGCAAAGATCTCCAGTGCCGGGAAAGGCCCCATCAGATCATCGATGTTGGATCCGAAATAGTCCATGAGCTCCGTGGATCCCATGAACAGATCTTCTTCACTCTCTTCGGTTTCCCCGGTCTCTTCCGGCTCTTTGACTTCAGCAGGTTCTTCCTTGACGGATTCCTCCTGCTTCTTTTCCTCTTTGGTCTCAGCGGTTTTTTCCTTGCTGTCCGAACAGCCGCCGAGCAGTGCCGCCGTCAGGCACAGGATCGCAGCCGCCGCGATCTTTTTATTCAGCTGCCTTTTCTTCATGGTATCACTACCCCCTTTCCTCGCCGTCTATGAAACCACAAAGAAAAGGGGACGTAATACATCCTAAAGGTATACTTGTGAAACGATCCATGGAAATTCAGTGAAGAAGTTCCATGACAGCGTGCATCGCGGTCATGGCGACAGGGATGGTGACCGGAGCGATCAGCGTTGAGAGAATGATGCCGCGCGAGAACAGGCGGTCATCGAGATGAAGCTCCCGTGAAACGATCATCGGGAGGCTCCCGGACGGTACGGCCAGCAGGATCAGGACGGTATCGAGCAGCAGCTGATCAGCAATAAAGGGAGAAAGGATCAGCGTCACAGCGATCGGGACAACCAGGCCCCTGAGCAGGATAAAACACCAGACTTTGATATCCGTAAGGAATTCCTTTAATGGTGAGGCAGCCACGGAGACGCCCAGCACGAGCATCGACAGAAAAGTCGTGCAGCGTCCCGCATAAAGAAGCGGGTCCGAGATCAGCGCAGGAACCGCCGGATGGTACAGGTAGACAAAGATGCTCAGCACCGCGGCGATCGTGCCGATATGGAGCAGACTTTTCAGGATGCTCTTCCAGGACGAACGATGTTCGTCGGGTTTCGGGTCTGACGCCTCGCCCCCGCCGTGCAGTCTTGCGGCGCGCTTGATCAGCGGGATCCCGGTGGTGTAGAAAAGAAGTGAATAGACGAGATTGTTGATCGTGACATAGACCATCGCTCTTGTCCCGAGCGTCGCGAGGACAAGCGGGATGCCGATGAAGCCGACATTGGCGTACATCGTCATCATCACGATCGCGATCCGGTCACCGGCATCGGTCTTAAGGAGCCTTGCGATAAGATAGCCGGCCCCCGCCGCGAGCGCGTAGGCCGATACAGCCAGCGCGAACGCCTGCCCGATCTCCGCGGCCGGGATCGCAGACTCCTCTTCGATCGCCGAGGAAAGCATGATCGCCGGGTTCGTCACATGGACAATGAGGGTGGAGATCTGCGCCGCACCGACATCGGTGAGCAGTGCCTTTTTATGCAGGAATGCGCCGATCAGGATCAGGATGCAGATCACCAGCATCTGCTCGACGATGATCATCGGACTGATCATCTGTCTGAGCCCGATTCTTTTTCCGCAGTGGTTTTGATCATGGTGATATTCTATTCTCGGATATCGGAAAAGTCAATGAAAGCCCCCAGTGAACAATACCGGCAGCCAAGCATGCTTCGGCCGCAGCATGCTGCGCGGATGGATCCACATTCCATCAGCGGGTATCGTTCCGTTTCGCCACGCCCGATGCCAGCGGGGAGTAGTGGCCCGCCATGGTAAGACCATGTATTTTTATCATACTTGACAAGAGCCCTCTGAATTCGAACTACGAGTTCAAATAAAGAGTTTTCCAAATCGTCAACTTTGTTGGCTGCACAGTGTGTGCATTGTGAAAAGGCCTTGAAAGAGGTCTTTTTTCATGCCCCCAGACAGCCGATCGGAGCAACAATGACGCCATCCTCGCGCTCATATCCGTAATCCGTTCCGGTGATGACCAGTTTGAGATCCGGCAGACGGAGCGGCACCTGTTTTTCGGTTTCATTATACTTTTTGACGAGTTCCTCGATCTTGTTGAGATGTGATGCCCCCTCTTCGATACCCGCGCTCCCGAGCTTGAATTCGATCAGTGCATAGCGTCCGTCCTGAAGATGCAGAACCGCGTCCGCTTCCAGTCCGTAACGATCACGGTAGTAAGACACTCTCCCGCCCAGAGCACCGGAATAGACTTTAAGATCCCGGATACATAATGTTTCAAAGATGAAGCCAAAGGTCTTAAGGTCCATGCGGAAAAAATCGGGATCCGCGCCAAGAGCGGCTACAGCGATCGAAGGATCGACAAATTCTTTCTTATCTGATGCCTGGATCGCGGTTTTGGAGCGGATTGCCGGACACCATGCCTCGACATCCTGGATGATATAGAGTTTACGTAATGCCTCCGTGTACTCATAAAAACTGCTCTCGCTCATATCGAAATTTGAGCGGATATCCTTGAGGATCAGGCGGTTACCGGCGATCGTTGAAACATTCCTCGCATAGGATCTGAGCAGCAGCCTGGTTCCGGTTTCATTTCTCTTTTTACCGTCAACGTTAGTTACGTCTTCCCGGCAAAGCCCTTCAAAATAACTGTTCGCGATCATGAGTTTTGCTTTATCCGAGCGTTTGTTAAGCGACGACGGCCACCCGCCGCGACAAGCCGCGAAGATCAGTTCATCGAGGGAAATCTTTGAGACATGCTCATCGTCCGAAAGATGTTTCTCCTGAAAGAGCTGCTTTATGGATATGGAGCCGGTTGATTCTCCTGTCTCGGCCAGGCTCATCGGATACATCTGAAGAGCATCGATCCGCCCTGTCCCTGTATGCATGATTTCTTCTCTGTCAATGGAATTCGATCCCGTGAGGATATAGAGCCCCTCCTGTTTTCTCCTGTCGACAGACACCCTGACGGCATCCCATAGATTGGGTGCGATCTGCCATTCATCGATCAGTCGCGGATTGTCACCCACAAGCAGATTGGATGGTTTTACCCTGGCAGTCTCCAGATAACTCTCCCGTTTATCCGGATCCTGCATTTCGATATAGCTTTTCGCATACTGTTTTGCCGTCGTGGTCTTGCCGCACCACTTGGGACCGGTGATGTGCACAGCGCCGAAAGCCTCCAGTTTATCCTTTAGCTCATCGTCACAGATCCGTTTGATATATCCTTCCATCATTTGACAACTCCAAAAGTAAAATCAATATTCTATCCACACAGAATCATACCATTAGCAAACGGCGATTTCAAGCCATTCTGGATAGATTTGTGGCATTTTGATGGATACATTTGTGGTATTTCGCTGGAAAGATTTGCGGTATTTTGCCGGATAAATTTGCGGTAAAGCTCACTCGTCTTTTTATCTCGCGATCAGTACCGCACTGGAGCGCGGGCCGATCCAGATCGCGGGTTCCGTGAACGGTTTCTCCTTTCCGGGGACGCTGGAGATGCCGGAGCTCTCAAAAGCGAGGTACCACTTCATGCCGGCCGGGATCACGGGGAAGCTGAAGTCATGCTCTTCCCAGTGGGCGTTGAACGCCGCATAGATGAAGCAGTCCTTTTTCGTGGCGAATTTTGCGTGATCCTCCGCAAACAGGCAGGCAAAGGTGTGTGTGGACGCGTTTTCATCAAGTTCCCAGGGCTTTGTGCCGTGAAAGGAAAGCTCCGGGTATCCGGTGCCGTTCTGTCCGAAATCATACCCCGCGTCCCTGAGCACAGGATGGGCGCTGCGGAATGCGATCAGATCCCTGACATAGTGAAAGAGGTTCTGATTGGTCTTCAGATTTTCCCAGTCAAGATAGGAGATCTCATTGTCCTGACAGTACGCGTTGTTGTTGCCCCACTGCGTGTTCCCGAACTCATCTCCCGAGAGAAGCATGGGGATCCCGCGGCTTATGAGGAGGATCGTCAGGAAATTCCTGATCTGGCGCTGTCTGAGCGCATTGATCTCCGGGTCCCCGGTCTCTCCCTCAGCGCCGCAGTTCCAGCTGTCGTTGTCGCTGCAGCCGTCCCGGTTGTCTTCACCGTTCGCCTCGTTGTGCTTTTCGTTGTAGGACACAAGATCGTTAAGCGTAAATCCGTCATGACAGGTGATGAAATTGACCGAGGCAAGGGAACTCCGGGCGCCGTACATATCATCCGAGCCGCGGATCCTCCTGAAGAGCTCCGGTGCCTGTTCTGCCCCGCCCTTGATGAACCTGCGCACACAGTCGCGGTACCTGCCGTTCCACTCAGCCCAGCGGTTCCAGGAAGGAAAGTTTCCGACCTGATACAGGCCGCCCGCATCCCACGCCTCGGCAATGAGCATTGCCCTGCCGAGGACCGGATCCTGTGCGAGGCTCTCCACCAGGGGCGGCGACATCATGGGCGCGCCGTCCTCGTCCCTGGTGAGGATGGAAGCCAGATCAAACCGGAAACCGTCAATATGATACGCCGAGATCCAGTACCTGAGACAGTCAAGGATCATGTTGCGTACAACGGCATTGTTGCAGTTCATGGTATTGCCGCAGCCGCTGAAATTGTAGTACTCTCCGTCCGGCGTGAGCAGATAGTAATTGCGGTTGTCGATCCCCTTATAGGAGATGTACGGTCCGTCCCCGTTTCCCTCCGCGGTGTGGTTGAACACGACATCAAGGATGACTTCGATCCCGTTTCTGTGAAGATGCTTGATCAGATTCTTGAGTTCATCGACCTCCATACCGAACGGCGCCGACGCGGCATAGCCGGCCTTGGGCGCGAAAAAGCAGACGGTCGAATACCCCCAGTAGTTCACAAGTCTTTTGCCGCCTGACTCCCTGGTATTCTCCAGTTCATCGAACTCAAAGATCGGCATCAGTTCGATGCAGTTCACACCGAGTTCCTTGAGATACGGGATCTTTTCGAGCAGACCGGAAAACGTCCCTTTGCGCTTCACGCCGCTGGAAGGATGCTTCGTAAAGGACCGGACATGCATCTCATAGATGACGAGATCCTTGGGAGAATACTCCAGAGGCTTGTCCCCCTCCCAGTCATAGTCCTCGTACACAAACTGCCCCCGATGCGGAAAGGGGTTCTCCGGATCCGGCTTTCTGCCCCATACGGAACGGCCGGATACCGATTTGGCATAAGGATCCAGCAGGATCCTGTCCTTATTGTATCTCAGGCCCCGGGAAGGGTCATACATGCCGTCAAAGCAGTAGCCGTATTCGGTCGTCTCGATATCGATCCCGAAGACCATCATGGTATAGACATCGCCGATGCGGAATTCCTGCGGAAAAGGGATCTTCACAAAAGGCTTTCTGTGTCCATGATGGTACAGAAGAAGCGTGCAGCCGGTCGCTTCTTTGGAAAAGATGCTGAAATTGACGCCGCCGTCAATGATCGTCGCGCCGAAAGGAAAAACCCTGCCGATGCGGTATTGCAGTTTTCCTATCTTATTCGTGGGAAAAGTGTCGATCGGTATCATATGTATACCTCACTGGAATCCGGCGTTTTTACCTGTAATGAAATTGTATCAAAAGCCACATGGCGATTCAACCTGTCCCGCTCTCTTCATATTTCCTCTGTTGTCCTTTTTCCCGCTGTATGTTAAACTCATAGACGTATTTTCACCGTATAGGAGGATCACACATGAAGCCTTACAAAGAGATGACCCGTGAAGAACTGACAGCAGAACTCGAAGAGCTGAAAAAGAAATATCGCGAGTTCCAGTCGATGGAGCTCAGTCTCAATATGGCCAGAGGACTTCCCTGCAGAGATCAGCTGGACCTCTCCATGGGAATGATGGATGCCCTGTATTCCGGGGCTGACCTGTCCTGTGAGGACGGCACGGACTGCCGCAATTACGGTGTTCTTGACGGCATCCATGAGGCCAAGGTCCTGTTGGGCGGCATGATGGAGAATCAGCCGGACAACCTCATCATCTACGGGAATTCCTCCCTGAACGTCATGTATGACACTGTCGCACGCGCCATGACCCACGGCATCATGGGCAGCACCCCCTGGTGCAAGCTCGCGCACCCGAAATTCCTGTGCCCGGTACCTGGCTATGACCGGCATTTCGCGATCACGGAGTACTTCGGGATCGAGATGATCCCCGTTCCCATGACGCCCACAGGCCCCGATATGGATGAGGTGGAACGTCTTGTCTCCTCGGATGATATGATCAAGGGTATCTGGTGCGTGCCGAAATACTCCAATCCGCAGGGCATCTGCTACTCCGATGAAACCGTCCGGCGTTTCGCGGCGCTCAGGCCCGCCGCCAAGGACTTCCGTATCTTCTGGGATAACGCCTATTGTGTCCATCATCTCTATAATGATCACCAGACGCACATCCTGGAGATCCTCGACGAGTGCAAAAAAGCCGGCAACCCGGATCTTGTCTACAAGTTTGCGTCGACCTCCAAGATCACCTTCCCGGGCAGCGGCATCGCACTGCTCGCGACCTCGGAGAACAACCTGGTGGATATCAAGAAGCAGTTGAAGATCCAGACGATCGGTCATGACAAGGTGAACCAGCTCCGCCATGTGCGTTTCTTTAAGAACATCGATGGCATCTTCGCCCATATGAAGAAGCATGCCGAGGTACTCCGGCCCAAATTCGAGGCGGTGGAAGACATCCTCGAGAAAAATCTCGGCGGACTGGAGATTGGAACATGGACAAAGCCTTACGGCGGCTATTTCATCAGTTTTGATTCCCTTCCGGGATGCGCCAGAGCGATCGTCGACCACGCCAAAAAAGCAGGCGTCACGATGACGCCCGCCGGTGCTACCTGGCCCTACGGCAAGGATCCTGAAGACAAGAACATCCGTATCGCACCGACGTACCCGCCGCTCGCGGATCTGAAGACCGCGGCCGAGCTCTTCTCCCTGTGCGTAAGGCTCGTCAGCGCCGAAAAACTGCTGGAAGAATCTGCTACATGACGAAGTAGTGTCTCCCCAGCCAGCGGGAGATCCCATCCAGACCGGGATAGATCAGACGTTCGTTGATGTTCTGATGATCCAGGAAATCACGGAGCTGCCATCGCAGCTCCTTTTTTATGAGATACCTTACGGTATGCTCCGTGTTGCGGTCAAGAAAGCCTTCTACATCATCCATGCCGGACGGGATCACGGAGAAAAATGAGTACTGGTTCGCGATCCTTGGGTCCACCGAGGGCGGCTCGATCACGACCATCGCATGATCTCCCATATCAGCATCGTACTGTTCCAGGCTTCCGCAGGCCTCATCGAGCATCTCGACGGAAAAGACGGTGGTGCGCCCTCTCTCCTCGATCCGGCGGTACTTCTCCGGCAGCATCTGGTGCAGTTCGTGGATATCCATACGCCACACGACACAGTTGTGCGCGTCCATCTCATCGAGGTTTTCCTCGGTCAGAGCAAAATGCAGCGCGATCAGCGGGGAGTACGACCAGTCCAGAAGTCTCGTCGGCAGCCCGTGGTGCTGCCCCAGGATCAGCTTGTGCCAGACACTGCGGTCGATCATCGGCTCGATGAGCGCCGCGTACTTGGTAAAGTTCTCAAGGATACAGGGCTCCAGCTCCTGCTTCTTGTCCTTGCAGTTGCGCTGGAGGCTCGTGACCATATGGAAAGCCTCATCCGGCTGTCCGCGATAGATGAAGAGATTGCGGTATCGTTTCAGATCCGGGCGGTATTCCTGCTCGGACGTCATCTTGAACAGCTCATCCAGATCCGAGATTTCTACAGTCTTGATCATCTCTCTGACATCTCCTGATTATACTCAGTCGCTGCACTTCGGGAGCGCTACCGTTCCCGTGCGCGCGATCTCAACGATCGACACACTCCGCATCATCTCGATAAAGGTCCGGATATTCTCCGGCTCGTCACAGATCTGGATGAGCATCATGGATTTAGAGATATTTACGATCTGCGCGTTCATGATCTCGCAGTTCTCCATGATATCCCGGCGGTTCGACTTGTTGTAGCGCACCTTGATCAGCATGAGCTCCCGCGCGACGGCGGTCAGTTCATCAAAGGTCTTGACCTTGATGACATCGATCTTTTTGTTGAGCTGCTTTTCGATCTGCTCCAGCGTCTGCTCTTCGCCGCTCGAAACGATCGTCATGCACGATACGGCGCGGTCATCGGTCTCACCGACGACAAGCGAGTCGATATTGAAGTTTCTCCGTGAAAAGAGTCCTGCCACCTTGGACAGCACACCGGAACGGTTCTCCACCAGAACAGAATAGATCTTATGCATGACTTTTCTCCCTCATGTATCCAAATCCCCTGCGGACAGGTACTGCCGTCAGCGCGGTGTCAGCGCCTCCGGGTCGATCATCACCTCGAGGAGGCCGCTCTCGTACTGTTTGAGAAAGACTCCCAGTTCCTTTTCCAGCGAACTCTTCCCGTCGATCTTAAGATACGGCAGGTCGTAAGCCTGTGCCAGAAGACCCAGATCCGGGTCGCCCTCCATGACCGACATCGGCATCCGGTTCTGGTAGTGATCATGCTGATACTCGCGCACCATACCGAGCCGTCTGTTGTTCAGGACGACGATCTTGATGCCGGCCTTTTCCTGGCGCATCGTGGCGAGCTCCATCATGGACATCGCGAAGCCGCCGTCCCCCATCACCGCGATGATCTGTCTGTCAGGCTCGGCGATCGCGGCACCGATCGCCGCGGGGATCGCATAGCCCATCGTGCCCATACCGCCGCTGGTCATCAGGCGTCCAGACTTGATGATCGTATACCGGCAGGACCAGATCTGGTTCTGTCCGACATCGGCCACCAGTACCGCGTCCTCATCCATGAGCTTGGACAGTGCCTTGTAGAACGCACGGGGATCCACATAGGTACTGCCGGCCTTTTCCGGACGTTCCTTCATCTCCTTTTTATACGAATAGAGCTCGTTGAGCCAGGCACTGTGTCCGGTTGGCACCTTTTCCAGGCTCTCCTGCTGCTCCATTTCATGAAAGATATGCGCGATATCCCCGACCAGCGGGATCGTCGGGCCGACATTTTTGCCGATCTCCGCCGGATCGACATCGATGTGTACGAGCACCTTGTTCTCCGTGATCAGATCCGGCCGGTTGACCGCACGGTCCGCCACGCGGGCGCCTACCACCAGGAGCAGATCCGACTCGTTCATGGCACGGTTGGCGGATTTTTCACCGTTGTTTCCGACCATGCCGAAATACAGCGGATCCTCTGTCGGCATCACGCCGAGGCCCATCATGGTCGAGACCACCGGGATCTCAAACCGGTGGGCAAAATCACGGATCAGATTCTTCGCACCGGACGAGAACACGCCGCCGCCCACACACAGAAGCGGCTTGTCCGCTTTGGTCAGTTCCTGGATCACCTTGCGGATCTGGACCACATTGCCCTTGACGGTCGGTTTGTAGCTGCGCAGATGAATCTCCTCCGGATAGCTGAACCGGGAGACCGCGGCCTCCTGGACATCCTGAGGGATATCGATCAGCACCGGTCCCCTGCGGCCTGTGCTCGCGATATGGAACGCCTCCTTGAAGATCCTCGGGATATCCGCGGCATTTCGCACCGGGTAGCTGTATTTGACAAAAGATTCGGCGGCACCGATGATATCGGCTTCCTGAAAGACATCGCTCCCGATCATCGAGCTGTTCACCTGGCCGGTGATGCAGATCAGCGGAATACTGTCAGCGAACGCCGTCGCGATCCCCGTCAGGAGGTTCGTCGCTCCGGGGCCGCTCGTGACCACACAGACACCGGGCTTGCCGGTCATCCGTGCATAGCCGCTCGCCATATGCGCCGCGTTCTGCTCGGTCCGCACCAAAACACCGTGGATGTTGGTCTCGCGGTCGATCGCATCATAGAACGGGCAGATCGCCGCTCCGGTATATCCAAAGAGGACTTCCACCTCCTCTTTGACCAGACATCTGGCCATCACCTCTGCACCTGTCATATCTCTCCCT
Source organism: Lachnospiraceae bacterium (assembly GCA_024687125.1). Taxonomy (GTDB): domain Bacteria; phylum Bacillota; class Clostridia; order Lachnospirales; family Lachnospiraceae; genus Butyrivibrio. The sequence continues at coordinate 13,276 of JAILFA010000081.1, read as the reverse complement.
CCGAAAATCCTGCGTCTCGTGAAACAGCTCTGTTATGAGATGCCGCACAGCCTCTTTGCAGCTACGACAGCCTCGGCCGCATCCCTGGTATAGGCATCCGCTCCGATCTCATCGGCGAAATCCTGCGTGACCACAGCGCCGCCGATCATGATCCTGACCTCGGGGCACTTCTCGCGGGCAAGCGCGACCACATGGCGCATCTCCTGCATCGTCGTGGTCATCAGTGCGGAAAGCCCAATGATACTGGCCTGATGGTCGATCGCCGCCTGAACGATCTCTTCTTTGGGGACATCCTTTCCGAGATCATAAACGTTAAATCCAACATTTTTTAACATTAAAACGACAAGATTTTTGCCGATGTCATGGACATCGCCCTGTACGGTCGCAAAGACCACGTTGGGCAGCGCCCGGTCGGAATCACCCGCCGCCTTAAGGAGCGGTTCAAGTACGGAGATCGAAAGCTTCATCGCTTCAGCGGAATTGATGAGCTGCGGCAAAAAGTACTTGCCTTTGTTGAAGAGCTCGCCGACCTCGTTGATCGCCGCCATCAGATAGTCGTTGAGGAGTACCTCCGGCTTTGCGCCGGCTGCGACCGCCGCTTCAGTATCCTCTTTGATCCGGCGCCGGTTGCCCTGCATCACGTCATCATGCACAAGTTCCTCCGGCGTTTTGGGTGCCTTGCTCCCGCTCTGCTGTGCCGTGCCGGCAGTACCGCCGGGCGCAGTCGTCCCCTGTGCCGGACTGTTTCCGAGCCCCGGAGCCGCACCTCCCTCGTAGCGCTGCATCCGCTCGATGTAGCGGATGTCGCCCTCCTCCTTGTGCTTTAAAAGATCGGAGGCGAACGCCGCATTGACGAGTAGCTCCTGAGATGGATTCGCGATCGCCATGGTGAGGCCGTGATCGATCGCCATGGTCAGAAACGCGGTATTGATATAGCCGCGCTGCGGCAGGCCGAAGGAAACATTGGACAGTCCGCAGATCGTCGCGAACCCGGTCTTCATGCACCAGGATACTGTTTCTAGTACTGATATCGCGGCATCCGAATCAGCGCCGATCGTGGCCACCAGACCATCGACAACAATGTCCTCCTTGGTAAACCCGTATTCCGCGGCCTTTTTCCAGAGGCGCCCGATATTGTCGATTTTTTCGTCAATAGTTGACGGAATTCCGCCTTCTCCCACCGGCAGAAGGATGAACATCGCGCCGTATTTCCTGGCCAGCGGCAGAAAACGCTCAGCCTTGCCGACCTCCAGGGAGATCGAATTGATCAGCGCCCGTCCCGGATAGTGACGGAGCGCCCGTTCCATCGTGTCGTAATCCGTAGAATCCAGGCACAGCGGCAGATCCGTAAGGCTTGTTACCTCGCTCAGTACCTGCAGCATCATCTCCTGCTCGTTGACGCCCGGCATGCCGACATTGATGTCCAGCACCGAAGCCCCGGCTTCCTCCTGCTCCTGCGCGTACTGACAGACCAGATCGAGCCTGCCTTCTTTTAGTTCTCCCTGCAGTTTCTTTTTTCCGGTGGGATTGATCCGCTCTCCGACGATCATGAAAGAATCTGTCAGGGCAAAGGTGAGCGCCCTGCGCTCCGAGGAGAGCATGCGGATCCCATCCGCGCGGCGGACGGCGGGACAGTTTTCTACATCATAGGAGGAAAAACGGTCGTGGATCGCTTTGATGAACGCCGGCGCCGAGCCGCAGCAGCCGCCGATGATCTGCGCGCCGGCATCCACCAGACGCTGCATGTCTGCGGCGAATTCCTCGGGTTTCATATCGTAGACGGTATTCCCGTCCGCGTCCGTTGTCGGGAATCCGGCATTGGGCTTTGCGATGATCGGGATCCTTGTAACACTTGCCATGGCGGCGATGATCTCCGCCATCTCACCGGGGCCGGTGGAACAGTTGGCGCCGATCGCGTCCGCTCCCAGGGACTCCAGGACGATCGCCCCCGCCTTTGCGTCCGTTCCGAACAGCGTCCTGCCGTCCGCCTCAAACGTGAGCGTCGCCATGACCGGCAGATCCGGCGCCGTTTCCTTAGCCGCGATCAGAGCCGCTCTGGTCTCCTGCAGGCTCATCATGGTCTCGACCACGAGCAGATCCGCGCCGGCCTCTGCCAGCACACCGATCTGTTCCCGGTAGACATCGATCAGCTCCTCTAGATCCAGATCACCCACCGGCTTTACCTGTCTGCCGGTCATCGTGATATCCCCGGCCACCAGTGTGCCGGTTCCTTCGACGGCTTTTTTCGACAGCAACAGGAGCTCCCGGTTGATGCGTGTCAGCTCATTCTCCAGACCGTATTCCTTAAGTTTGATGCGGTTCCCGGTAAAGGTGGGCGCATAGACGATATCGCTGCCCGCTTCGGCGTAGGCCCGCTGCAGCTCCAGAATGGTCTCCGGATGCTCCAGGATCCAGGCTTCCGGACAGACACCGACAGGCATCCCCGCCTTCATCAGGTTGGTCCCTGTCGCCCCGTCCAGAAAACGGATATGATCTTTTGTAAACTCTCTGAATTCCTGTTTATTCATGCGGAATAGTGTACCATATTGCACAGAAAAGGACAACTGCGGCGGCCCCTTTTAGAAGTCAAGCTCCTTTTTCTCAAAGATCCGGATGGAAAGGATCACCGGCAGCAAAATGTAGAAAACCGTAAAGCAGAGACCCGCGATGACCGCTTTGCCAGGGTCATCGCCAAAAATTGCTTTCTGCATCGTGGAGACTACTCCGGAAGGGACATATTCACTGATCTTGATGTGGTTTCTGGAAAAGAACGGGATCATATCCGCCAGCGTGATGAGGGCACTGAACACCCCCATAAGCAGCAGGATGTAGAGCACCATGCCGCTGCCCGGCTTCTGAGTGCCGTATACGATGATCAGGGAGATACTCAGGAAGCCGATGATCTCAAAATCCTTGATCCATACCTGCTTCAGGATCATATCCGTTGCATCCCCAAAGCTGATGCCGGTCCAGAGATCCACAGCATACACAATGGCTGTAAACAAGACCGCTGTCTCCAGCGCAAGGATCAGAACCTCAAAAAACCGCGCCCAGATCAGCTTCCTTCTCGTGATGCCGAAACCGATGGCCGTCTGCATGCTGCGGCTCTTGAAGTCATCGGAATAGATCGCGCTGAAGATCGGTATGCCGACAAACAGAGGATAAAAGAAGAACGCGATCATGATGTAGATCTCCATAGACGGCGCCGTCCCGCCTTTCTCCGACCCCGTCATGCTGATCGGAAGCGGCACGGCATACGCCAGAAGGCCCGCGAGCACGAGCAGCGCGGCCTCGATCGCAAGGCATATGAGAAAGCTCCGTTTTTTCTGAACCCGTCGGATATCTGCCATGATACAGTTACGCATTCTCTTCACCTCCGATCAGTTCAAAGTAGTTCTCCTCCAGAGAGGACCTGGCCTGTTCTGTGCCAAGGATCTCGATCCCGGCGTCAGCAAGGAGCTGTCTTGCTCTGTCCACATCACGATCGGCCACCTTGAGGGAAGTGATCTTGTCTGCTGTGCGGAAATCCTCCGGTGTCAGTTCCTTGAGCACCCTCCCGTTGTGGATGATCCCGAAACGGTTCGCGGTGTGCTCCAGCTCACTCAGGATGTGCGAAGATATGACGATGGTCACGCCTTCCTCCCGGTTGATCCGCTCGATCAGGGAACGGACATCGTGGATCCCCTGCGGATCCAGACCGTTGATCGGCTCATCAAAGACCAGGATCTCGGGCTTTCCCAGAAGCGCGTTGGCGATCCCCAGCCGCTGCTTCATACCCATGGAGAAACGATCCACCGGCACCTCGGCCGCCTTTGTGTTCAGCCCCACGATCTCCAGTACCCGGTCCACTTCCTTTTTGTCCCGGATTCCCTTGACCTTGCGGAAATAATGGAGATTCTGTCTCGCGTTCAGATAGCCGTACTGGCTGTGACTGATAAAAAAACCGATCTTCCTGCGCGCGAGATTGTTCTCATATGCGTTCTGCGCCCCCAGGATCGAGAGCCTGCCAGCGTCAAAAGCGGACAGTCCGAGCAGATTCTTGAACAGCGTCGTCTTGCCGGCGCCGTTCTTTCCGATCAGGCCGTAAATATCGCCGCGGTTGACATGCATGGTCACATCTTCCAGGACCACGTGTCTGCCATAGCTCTTTTTCAGCCCTTCGATCGCGATCACGACATCGCTCATTGCATTTCCTCCTTAAGCATTTTCTCCTTAAGCCACTCCTCGAGATCCTTCATACCGTCACCGGTCTTTGCGGAGACCGGAAAGATCCTGATATCCGGATTCAGGCGCCTGACGCGTTCACAGCATTTTTCCATATCAAAATCGAAAAAGGGAAGCGCGTCTGTCTTGGTGATGACGAGCGCGTCGCTCATGGAGAACATGAGCGGGTATTTCAGCGGCTTGTCATCCCCTTCCGGTACGCCGAGCATCATGACGTTGAGCCCCGCTCCGGTGTCATATTCCGCGGGGCAGATGAGATTTCCGATATTCTCCAGAAAGATGATGTCCAGATCTTCCGTCCCCATCGCGTCCAGTGCCGCCTCGGTCATCCCGGCATCCATATGGCACATGCCGTCCGTGTGCGCCTGAATGGAGCGGGCGCCGAGCGCTTCGATCCGCTCTGCGTCGACCTGCGCCTCGATATCCGCCTCCAGCACACCGATCCGGACGTCCCCGCCGATATCACGGATGATCCGGGACAGGAGCGTCGTCTTGCCGGTACCGGGGGAAGACATCAGATTGATCATGAGGATCCCCTTTTTCTTCAGTTTTTCCCTCAGGCGCTCCGCGTCCCGGTCGTTGGACTCGGTCAGCGAGCGGTGAAGCTCGATCACCTTCATCTGTTCTCCTTAAATGCCCGGATCCGCCGGTCAAGCAGGCTGATGAAGTCATCAAACCCCTCTCCCGTCGCCGCTGACATGCGCACGATCTCAATCCGCGGGTTCTTTTCCCGGGCATTTTTCTCACACGCATCAAAATCAAAGTCAAAGATCTGAGCCGTGTCGATCTTGTTGATCAGCAGCACATCACTCACACTGAACATCAGCGGATACTTGAGCGGCTTGTCATCCCCCTCCGGAACACTCAGCAGCATGACCTTAAGGTGCGCCCCCACATCAAATTCCGCGGGACACACGAGATTGCCGATATTTTCGAGGAACAGCACATCCAGATCATCCGTTCCCAGCCGTTCGACCCCCCGCCAGGTCATATCGGCGGCCATATGGCAGCTCCCGCTGGAATGCAGCTGGATCACGTGGGCTCCCGTCTGAGCAACGGCAGCCGCGTCCACATCGCTGTCCACATCGGCCTCCATGACGCCGATCCGGTATTTCTCTCCCAGTGTGCGGATCGTCCTGAGGAGCGTCGTGGTCTTGCCCGCTCCGGGGGAAGACATCAGATTAATGAAAAAGACGCCCTGCTCCGTGAGCTTATCGCGGTTTTCCGCCGCGTTCGTATTCTGTTTCTCCAGGATCCTCTCTTTGGTTTCCAGGATCTCATACGCTGGTGCCATTTCCCCTCCGTAACATTTTTGTAACAATTCCGACATTTCGCTTGCAAATGTTCGCAATTTGATTTATACTGTTTTGGCTATGCGTTCCAGATTCACTGAAAAAATGCTCAGACCGTTACTCATCTGTGCCATAACAGTCATGTCCGTCCTGTCTCTGACCTCCTGCGGTGAGCAGGAAAAGAGCACACTGGACATCTACCGCGATGAGATGACGGCGTTTTATAACGAGCTCTCCGAGATCAACACCGGTATCAACGCCATCGATCCCTCCAGCGAAACAGCCACCGTCGTCCTGATGGAACAGCTCGACCGCCTCAACGCCGCATTCACGAGAATGTCGCGCATTGATGTGCCTGCTGAATTCGCTGTCATGGGAAACATGCCGCAGGAGGCTGCCGACTACATGGACAAGGCCGTCAATTCCTATCATGACGCCTATGACGGTACCTTTGACGCCGAAGCGGAGCAGCTGGCCGGCGAATATTACGAGCGCGCCAATATCCGCGCGCGGTACATGCTGGCGATCCTCCACGGAGATACCGAGGACTTTGAACAGGAATCCTCTACTCCCGCTCTTTCCTCGCAAGAGCCCGGATCCGAGCGGTTGCCCGCGCCATCGCCATCTGTGAGATCCGATACTCACGCATAGACAGTTCCTTCTGCATCATCTCCTGCGCGCGTTCATACGCCGCCTTCGCACGCTTTTCATCGATCTCATCCGGACGTTCCACAGCCTCCGCAAGCACCGTGCACTCATTATCCAGGAAACACGCTACGCCCTTTCCGACAACTGCCTCGATCCAGACCGGCTTTGCATTTGTAAAAGCATTCATCGAACGATCTTCCGTGTTCTCCGGCTTTGCGGGTACCTGAAAGCGCAGAAGCCCGTTGTACAGCGCATAAACAACATCCTCATGCCCCGGAAGAAACGCTTTTTCGCCGTCCACACAGGGGATGATCAGTTCCCTGCACTCCCCTTCGTAAAAGACGCCGTCTTCAGCGTAGATCTTCAGAAAGAATATCTTCTCGGACTGTGTCATAAGGTCTCTTCGATCTCCTTAGCCTTGGCGGCCACATCATCGATCGTTCCCACATTGAAGAACGCCGCCTCCGGATAATCATCCGTCTCTCCGCCGATAATGGCTTCAAATCCCTCAATCGTCTTTTCCAGAGGCACATAGACCCCGGGAACACCTGTGAACTGCTCCGCGACGTGGAAAGGCTGCGACAGGAAACGCTGCAGCTTTCTCGCGCGGTACACGGTCTGCCGGTCCTCTTCGGAGAGCTCCTCCATGCCGAGGATCGCGATGATGTCCTGCAGCTCCTTGTATTTCTGCAGCATCTCCTCGATCCTGGTAGCCACCCTGTAATGACGCTCGCCGACCACATCGGCCTCGAGGATACGGCTGCTGGATTCCAGCGGATCCACCGCGGGATAAATACCCTGCTCCACGATCTTGCGCGAAAGCACCGTAGTCGCGTCCAGATGGGTAAACGTCGTCGCCGGTGCGGGATCCGTCAGGTCATCAGCAGGGACATAGATTGCCTGCACACTTGTGATAGCGCCGTTCCGGGTCGAAGTGATCCGCTCCTGGATCGCGCCCAGATCCGTCGCCAGCGTAGGCTGATAGCCGACCGCTGAGGGCATGCGTCCCAAAAGGGAGGAAACCTCACTGCCGGCCTGGACAAAACGGAAGATGTTGTCAATAAAGAGAAGCACATCTCGGTGCGTCACGTCACGGAAATACTCCGCAAAGGTAAGGCCGGTCTCTGCGACACGCATACGGGCTCCGGGCGGCTCGTTCATCTGGCCGAACACCAGCGCCGTCTTTTTGATGACCCCGGAATCCTTCATCTCCACCCAGAGGTCGTTGCCCTCGCGGGAGCGCTCGCCGACACCGGTAAAGATCGAATATCCGCCGTGCTCCGTTGCGATGTTGCGGATCAGTTCCTGGATCAGAACCGTCTTGCCGACACCCGCACCGCCGAACAGGCCGATCTTACCGCCTCTGGCATAGGGGGCAAGAAGATCGATGACCTTGATCCCGGTTTCAAGGATCTCAGCGCTGGTCTCCTGATCGGAAAAAGCGGGAGGCCTTCTGTGGATCGGCCAGAGCTCCACATCCTCGAGCTTCGGACCGCCGTCGATCGGCTCCCCTATGACGTTAAAGAGCCTTCCGAGGACCTGTTCCCCGACGGGTACCATGATCGGACCGCCGGTCGCCGTGACTTTCATGCCGCGCGCAAGTCCTTCACTCGCTGTCAGCATGACTGTGCGGACCGTCTGGTGATCCGTGTGCTGCATGACCTCCATGACGTTATGCCTTCCGGCTGCGTCACAGGTCATCGCATCACCGATCCGGGGGAGCTCTGTCCCCTCCTCAAAACGAACATCCACCACAGGTCCCATGACCTGTATGATCTTTCCCGTACTCAACTCTTCTAACCTCTCTTTTTTCGGGCTCCGCCCGCCACCTCGGTGATCTGCTGGGTGATCTCCGCCTGTCTCGTCCGGTTATACGTCCGCTGCAGATCCTTGACGATTTCCGACGCGTTTTTATTTGCGGCGTCCATAGCCATCATCCTCGCATTCTGGGCACTGCAGAAGGATTCGACGAGCGCGCCGTAGATCAGACCGCTCACGCACGGCGGTACGATATTATCCAGGACGGCCGCCGGAGAAGGATCCATGACCAGAGGATCCGTACAGATCTCCTCTTCCTCTTCCCTTTCGCGCTCGAGAGAGACCTGCAGCGGGAGAAGCTTGTCCACGTGGACTTCCGAGGAAAGAGGTCCCCGCATGGCCGTGTAGATGATATAGACCTCCTCGAGCTCCCGCTGTTCAAAATGCTCGAGCATCCGGAAGGCGATGCTCCGCGCGAGGGAGACCGTGGGTTTCTGCGCCGAATACTGGAAATCACCGTCGATCTCGATGCCGCGGTTCTTGAAGTACTGACGGCCGACTTCGCCTACGACATAGAAATACTCCGTTCCGGGATCCGGGATCTTGGATTCCGCCAGCGAAAGAACATTATGATTGTAGGCACCGGCAAGTCCCTTGTCGTCGGAAACGACCACATAGCCCTTGCGGCGGTCCTCCGGAGCGATCTCCGAATAGGTATTGAGATAAACATCCTCGGTATCGGGAGGAAGTCTCCTCATGATGCGCCTGAGCAGACTCTGCATCGCGTAGAAATACGGTTCTGTCTCGGCAAGCATCTTTTTCGCCTGCCGCAGCTTGTTCGAGGAGATCATGTACATCGCGTTCGTGATCTTCCTCGTCTCCTGGACACTCTCGATCCGTTCCTTGATCTCTTTAAGACTCGCCATCTTCCGCTCCGGCGGCCTTGATCCTGTCGGCTGCCTCCAGGATCTGGTGGGCAAGCACATCATCCAGTTTTGCGCCGCCCGACAGCTGCATCAGAATATCGGAATGATCCCTGGCAAACTCCTCCAGGAGCCGGTTCTGCTCCGCCTTGATCCTGCCCGTCGGGAAATCATCGAAATAGCCTTTGTTCGCACAGACAAGCGTGATGACCTGCTGTGCCTGAGACAGCGGATGATACAGCGGCTGCTTGAGCAGTTCCATAAGCGCCTTGCCGTGCGCGAGCTGCTTTTTGGTCGCCTCATCCAGATCCGAAGAAAACTGCGTGAAAACTGCCATTTCACGGTACTGCGCAAGATCGATACGGATGGAGCCGGCTGCCTTTTTCATCGCCTTGGTCTGTGCGGCACTGCCGACACGGGAGACCGAAAGACCGACATTGACAGCGGGACGCATTCCCTCAAAGAACAGATCGCTCTCCAGAAAGATCTGGCCGTCTGTGATCGAGATGACATTCGTCGGAATGTAGGCCGAGACATCACCGGCCTGCGTCTCGATGATCGGCAGCGCCGTGATGGATCCGCCGCCGTTGGCATCGTTCAGTTTTGCGGCACGCTCGAGAAGCCTGGAATGCAGGTAGAAAACATCACCCGGGTATGCCTCACGCCCCGGAGGACGGCCAAGCAGAAGGCTCATGGAGCGGTAGGCGACCGCATGCTTGGAGAGATCGTCATAAACGATCAGCACATCCTTGCCCTGCCGCATGAAGAACTCCGCGAGCGCGCATCCCGCATAGGGAGCGATATACTGCAGCGGAGCGGGATCGGCAGCTGTCGAGGAAACGATCGTCGTGTACTCCATTGCGCCCGCTTCCCTGAGGGTATGCGCAAGTCTTGCCACCGTCGAAACCTTTTGACCGATCGCCACATAGATACAGAGGACATTCTTGCCCTTCTGATTGATGATCGTATCGATCGCGATCGAAGTCTTGCCTGTCTGGCGGTCGCCGATGATCAGCTCACGCTGGCCGCGGCCGATGGGAAACATCGTATCGATCGAAAGAATCCCCGTCTCCATGGGCTGGCAGACTGACCGCCTGTCCATGATCCCGGGCGCTTTCTGCTCGACCGGATAATAACCTTCCGCTTCAATCTTGCCGATCATGTCGATCGGATCGCCGAGCGCATCTACAACGCGCCCGAGAAACTGCTTTCCCACTGGGATACCCGCCTGCTTGCGGGTCCTCGTCGCCTTGGCACCGGCACTGACACCCTGCTCACCGCCAAAAAGAATGCAGCCGACCTCTTTTTCACTGACATCCTGCACCATGCCGCGGGTTCCGTCTTCAAATACGAGGATCTCTCCGTAAAAAGCGCCCTCAACGCCCTCCACGATCGCGATACCGTCTCCCACCCAGGTGACGGTACCGATCTCCTCGATCGTCGCGCGCAGAGTGAAATCCGAGATCTCTCCGCGCAGCGCGGTGATCAGATCCGCCGTGGAATCCGAGTTCACAGAGGCCAGATGCTCTCTCAGCTGCGTCTCGCGTCCGGCTTCACTGAAATCAAATTCGTGGCTGCCGATGCGGATCACAAAGCCCGTATGGAGCGTCGGATCGTGCACCAGATCGATCATCAGCATGTTCAGGCGGAAACGCCTGCAAAGGGACGAACGGATACGCTCCAGCTGAGCCGGAGCCGGCGGCTCTATCGCATAGCGCAACTCCGCTTCTGCCGGCCGTTCACGGCGTTCTCCCTTCCTTCTGTCGAAGGTGCCGTTCATGAAGCTTCCTCCTCCGAGGCCAGCAGATCCTTGATGAACTCATCATAAAGCGCACTGTCGGATTCTTTGTCCGCGGTCTTCATCGAGATGTGCGCGGCCGCGTCGATGACCATCTCTTTGAGTTCTTCGTGGTTCTTGTCACGCAGGACCTGTGCTTCCGTCGCAGCATCCTTGCGGGCGTCCGCGATGATCCGTCCCGCCTCGACTCTGGCTTCTTCGACGATTCGGTTGTACTCTTCAAAGCCCCGTCCGCGCCACTCCGCGAGAGAAGCCTCTTTCTGCGCTTCGAGCTCCTGCACCTGCGTCTCGTAGCTTTCTCTCTGCTGCTTGGCCTTGGCAATCTCCTCGTCGAGCACCTTGTTGGCACCCTCGATCTGCTCCTTGCGCTCCTTCAGGATCTTGTCCACCCTGCCGAAAAGAAACTTCTTGAAGAAAAAGAACAGGATCAGAAGATTGATGATCGTATAGACCATGCTCATATTGACACTTAACACAGCGCTTCCCCCTGCCGTTATTTCATGAAGATGATGACGATCGCAACAAGCAGGCCGTAGATGGCCGTTGCTTCCGCCAGAGCCCCGCCGAGGAGCAGCAGCGTCATGATCTTGCTGTTTGCCTCAGGCTGCCTGGCCACAGCATCCACCGCCTTAGCGGTAGCGATGCCGATACCGATACCGGCGCCGATGCCCGTGAGTGACGCGATCCCCGCTCCGATTGCCGTCAAGTCCATAGTGTAACTCCTTTCTCCTCAAGTAATACTGTGATCCTGTCCTACTCCACCGCTTCCCGGATATAGAGAGAAGTCAGGAAGCAGAAAACATAGGCCTGCAGCAGGCCGTCAAAAAGATCGAAATAAATGCTGAACACCGCCGGCAGAAATACCGGCACCACCGTCTTGAGCATCTCCATGATGACCGTCGCGGCGAGGATATTGCCGAAAAGACGCATGCAGAGCGAAAGCGGCTTGATCCCGAGCTCCAGGATGTTCATCGGCAGAATGACCGCGATCGGTTTGGCAAAGGATTTGAAATACCCGCCGGCACCTTTTCTGCGGATGCTCGCGATCTGTACCAGAACGATACTTGATATTGCCAGTGCCGCCGTTGTATTCAGGTCCATCGTGGCAGGGACCAGCCCTACCAGACCAGCCAGATTGGAAAACCCAAGGAACAGGAGCACCGTCATGATCCACTGCGTATATTCGGCTGCTTCCTCGCCCAGTCCGTTTCCGACGAGAGATTTCAGTTTTATAACGGCTGTCTCGATGATGAGCTGTCTTTTGGAGATGTTGTTGACCCGCATTCCTGCGGTCATGATAAGCGTAAGGAGCATGAGAAAGATCATCACGCCCCAGGAAACAACAACAGATTGATTGATGTTAAAGAACCCGGCCGGTCCGAAACCCGGATCGATCGCTATGGCAGTCTTGTCTGCGTTGAGCAGTTCCTGTACGACCTCACCTGCCTCCATACTCCCTCCTGCCTGCCGGAGTTGTTCCCGGCAGGATCATCACTTATTCTGCTGCTTCTCAAACTTCTGCGTGGAGACCTCGGTGCGAAGATACCTGTCCTCCTGAACACTGATTTTGACATCCTCGCTGGTCGTGTACTGCGATGCCTCATGCTTCTGTGCCACCGGCCGCATCTGGTGCGACATGACACCCACAGCGATGAGCGCGATGATAAATGCGATAACGATACAAATGATCAATTCCGTCATGATAGAACCTCCCCTAAATTCCCTGTCATCCCATGAGTCTGAAGATCAGATAGAAAATGGCACTGAGTACCACTGTGATCCCGCCGAGGTAAGCCGCACGCTTGCCGCCGTCGATCGGCAGATTTCCGATCATCTTGCCGGTCTGGCCGTTCATCGCGAACAGGAAATTCTGGCCGTTCCATGAGGTGGAAAGGAGCCAGACCGGGAATACCGCATATTCCGGCTTCTTCAGATCCGTCCTGATGTCTCTGGATTTCTCGGTGACAGAGTCGTGATGCACGCTCGCCCTCATCTCGTCCGCCGTGGTGTGCTCCGCTCGGTCGATGATCCGGGGCTGTACTTCCTCTTTTTCGACATCGTAGCGGTTCGCGAGGAAGCCCGGCATATAGGCCATGGAGAATGGCTTGAGATCCTTGTAATCGAAGGGCTCGATGGAATCCATCAGATCGTCGGGCATTGTAGAAGAGCCGTCCGCCGGGATCCTGCTAAATGATACATCGCCCTTGCGGTGTACATCGTAGACCTTGGTACGTGTGACCTGGACATCACCGCGGAAGTTGTTCGACAGATCCGAGATATCAAACTGCTTGGAAAGGTTCATGCAGTCCATCGTGCTGTTGACCGTATGTCTGCTGGTCTCATTGTCTCTGCCCTCAAAGGTCATATCCGCATGAGACGTGCCGGAAAAGAGCCAGAAAGGTACATAGACACCCTGAATCTTGTCCAGATGATTGCCGTTGGTAAAGGATTTCGGAAGAAGGCGCTTTCCCTTGTAATAATTCTTGAGCGCTTCGATGGCATCCTTTTTCTCAAGGCGGAACGGGATGACGAAATCGGGTTTGACCGCCTTGGACATCTGTCCGGCGATCGCCGTGGGATTGCCGCAGTACGGGCAGGTCGTCACGGCCGTCGTCGCATCCGTGTCAAGTGCC
>JAILFA010000058.1 GCA_024687125.1 Lachnospiraceae bacterium | reverse complement strand
AACGCGGACTTCGTCATCACCTACGGCGAGCTGCGCGCCATGATGCGCTCCCGCGACCTGAAATTCGAACCGGTTGAGGAAGGGTATCAGGAATCCTCGCTCTGGGGCAAAAAGTTCGCGACGAGCAAGGGTGTGGCCGGTGCCGTCATCGAGTGCATGCAGGAACGCGGAGAAGATACGGAAGGGATCCGTCTGCTGTCCTGCGCCGGCGGCAGCGAATGCAAGAAAGCGCTGCTTCTGCTCAAGGCGGGAAAGCTGGAGGAGGATTTCATCGAGGGAATGATCTGTCCCGGCGGATGCGTCGGCGGTCCGTCACGCCACAAGACGGAGGCAGAGGTCACCAAAGCCCGGGCAAAGCTTCTTTCGGAAGCGGATGACCGGCGGATCCTCGCCAATCTGGAAAACTATCCCATGGAAAAATTCTCGATGTTCCGTGACGGACATCTGGAAAAGCAGTAGAAACTCTTAAGGTTCTCCGTTTTCGGTTTCGGCGCCGGGCTCGTCGTCCGCTTCGCCGTTACCCATTCCGGCTGTATCGTCACCCTCGTCGGCAGGCGGATCGTCCTCTCCTGCCGCCTGTCCGTCAGACGAAGACTTTGCGGTGTTCTCTTTTTCCTGCATCGCGGCCTGATTCTTTTTCGCCTCGACCGTCGGAGCCGCCATGATCTGGATCATCTCATCCGCTGTCATCGAGGGCGAGAGTTCATAGGTTCCCGCACCGATCATGTCATGATAGACAGAAAGCCTCTCCTGTACCCAGAACAGTTTGCTGTCCTTGATGAGCTTTTTCTCTTCCAGCTGCTTGCCGATATCCATCACGGAGTCCGATCCGGTGATCGTGACGGTGACCACGCTGGTATCCATCGGCGCGATCGGCTTCTGGTCGAACATCTCCTCACCGACGTCATAGGCATAGTGCACCGCCTTGATGATGAACATCACGGCGATCACCACAAGGACGACCTTGCATACGACATCGATTATGCCAAATACGGCTCGTTTCAGATTCATGCTCTCACATCCATGATCATCGAAAGAATGATCGGTCTGCGCTCTGTCCTGCGCCACAGAAAGCCCGCCAGTTCATCTCTGAGGATCCCGCGCAGCTTATTGGTGTCGCGGATCCCCTTGTCCAGCGCGTGCGCGAGTTCCTCACGCACCAGATCCCTGCAGTCATCGATGAGTTCGTTTGCTTCCCGCATGTAGACAAAACCGCGGGACTCGATCTCAGGCTCCCCGATGAGCTCCCCTGTCTCCTTATCCACGACCGCGCAGGCGATCACGATCCCGCTCTCAGACAGATGCTGTCTGTCCCTGAGAACGGCGTTGCCGACATCGCCGACGCCCTTGCCGTCCACCAGGACTTCGCCTACCGTGACATGATCCTGCGAGATCTGCGCGCCGAAGCGGTTCAGCTCCAGCACCTCTCCGGAGCGGAGGATGAAAACGTTCTTCTTCGGGATCCCGAGCTCCGTCGCCAGCTTGCCCTGCGCGATCAGGTGCTTGTACTCTCCGTGGACCGGAACAGCAAACTGCGGCTGCACCAGTGTGTAGATGAGTTTAATATCCTCCTGGCAGGCGTGTCCGGAGACATGCACATCCTGGGAGATCACATCCGCCCCCTTGAGCAGCAGATCGTTGATAACACTCATGACCGCCTTTTCGTTGCCCGGGATCGGATGAGAGGACAGGATGACCGTATCTCCCTGTCCGATGGTGATCTTCCTGTGCTGGCCGGTAGCCATGCGTGAAAGCGCCGCCATATTCTCGCCCTGGGAACCCGTTGTGATGATGACGGTCTTGTTCTCAGGATAGTTTTTGAGCTGTTCCACATCGATGATCGTGTTGTCCGGGATCCTGATGCATCCCAGTTCCTGAGCGATCGTGATGATATTGATCATGCTGCGCCCCTCGACCACAACCTTGCGGCCGAATTTCGAGGCGGAATTGATGATCTGCTGCACGCGGTCCACGTTGGAAGCAAAGGTGGCCACGATGATCC
This sequence comes from Lachnospiraceae bacterium, assembly GCA_024687125.1. Classification (GTDB taxonomy): domain Bacteria; phylum Bacillota; class Clostridia; order Lachnospirales; family Lachnospiraceae; genus Butyrivibrio. Next base: position 9,282 of record JAILFA010000058.1, on the reverse strand, counting down.
GCTTGTCCAGGCACTCCTGAAACAGTTGGTCAAAGGTGTGTCCCACGGTCTTCTCGGACGCCGTGAATCCCGGCCGCTCCGCGTTCGTGGAATCACACAGAAGCGCCAGAACACCCTCCTTGCCGATCTGGGCAAAGCGCTGGAGATCGATGGGATCGCCGAAGACCGGTGTATAATCCACCTTGAAATCACCCGTGTGCACGACCGTCCCCGCGGGCGAAGTGATCGCCAGCGCGGCGGCATCGACGATGGAATGGTTTGTCCGGATGTATTCCACGGAAAAGGCTCCGGCCCCGATCCTGTCGCCGAACTGCACCACATGGCGCTCCGTGCTCTCGAGCAGCAGATGCTCCTCGAGCTTGTGTTCGATGATCCCCATCGTAAGTCTTGTCGCGTATAGCGGAGCGCCCAGCTGACCGATGATGTAGGGGATCGCGCCGATATGATCCTCATGTCCGTGGGTGATAAAGATCCCGCGGACCAGTTCCTTATTTTCCAGAAGATAGGTGATATCCGGGATCACCAGATCCACGCCCAGCATGTCGTCCGTCGGAAAGGACATGCCCAGATCCACAACGATGATACTGTCCTCGTAGCGGAAGGCCGTAATGTTCATCCCGATCTTTTCCAGTCCTCCGAGCGGGATGATCTGCAGCTTCGGTGTCTCCTCCCACTGCCCGTTATGATGCTTTTTCTTACTCAAAGATCCGTTTCCTCCAATGTGATCTCTTCATCGTCAAGAAGCTGCCGGAACACCTCCCAGACAGCGGCGAGCTCAGCATCGTCCTCCACTGTCGTGTAGAGTGCTTCGGCATCTTCAGCCGCGGAATCGTCGCGCAGGATATACGCCTCGCCGTCTTCTTCGTCCTCTGTATCCGCCGGCGTCACCAGCAGATAAGAACAGCCGCGCATCTGCGTCTGTGCGATGACCGCAAATTCCTCCGGCGTATCTCCGTCCGCCGGTTTAAAGATCAGTTTTTCCATTCAGATAGTCCTGCAGAATAATCGCCGCAGCGATCCTGTCAATGTCCTTTTTCCAGTCCTTTTTGGGGATCCCTTCCTCGCGCAGCCGCTCCTCGGCCTCCACGCTCGTCAGCCGCTCGTCCTGCATCGTCACGGGGATCTGCAGCCTCGCAGTAAGCTTGTCCCGGAAAGCAAGCGTCTTTTCGGCACGGTCAGACATCCCGCCGTCCAGGTGTAGCGGAAGCCCCAGTACGATCGTGCTCACTTCGTGGATACGGCACAGTTCCTCAATGCGCCGCAGTGTCTCACGGAGCGCGTTTTCTCTGTCTCTGCGGATGATCTCCAAAGGAGTCGCAAGCGTCATCGTTGCATCAGAAATCGCAACGCCGACCGTCTGCTCGCCGTAGTCCAGCCCCATGACACGCATGAGAATGCCCGGTTTCAGTTATGACCAGCCGTTGGCGCGGATATATTCGCCCAGCATCTCCTCGACCAGCTCGTCGCGCTCGACCTTCATGATCAGGCTTCTCGCGCCCTTGTAGCTGGTGATGTACGTCGGATCGCCGGACATGATGTAGCCGACGATCTGGTTCACCGGATCATATCCCTTCTCGGAGAGTGCCTCGTAAACGACCGAAAGTACCTTCTTGGCCCCGGTTTCGGGGTCCGGCTGAACCTTGAAATACTGTGTGTGTCCCAGATCCTGTTCCTGCATTGTTTTCTCCTTTACCATGCTGAAACATAGAATGCGTCGACAATAATATTAGCATCAAACGGAAGCTTTTGCAATAGCACCTGTTACGAAAAAAGATTCCTGAAATGAATATGGCAAGGATGGATTTCGTCAGTGTGAATTTCTCTTTTCGTCCTTGATCGGGCGCTGCGATTGGCCCCGAAAGCAGCTAAGGCATATATCCGACGGCTTTTTCGCTATTTTATATGCTTTTGTCCGCCTGTTTCCAGCTGTGAATAGCTCATCACTCCGATAAATTACGAAAAACCTGCCGGATTATATGCTTTTCCCGCACTGAAAAGGCACTTATTCAGTCTGCCCCTGCTTCGCCATGAGATAAAGGCATATAAATTCCACAAAATCATCAGTTCTATAGGAGCCGCGAAGTGTCTCTATGTAAGCGTAGTTTTCTCCTTGGTTATTATTCTGGAGGAAAACTCTTAAAAAAGCCTGCCGTCAGGATAACGGCAGGCTTTTGAAATCAAAAGATGACATTCTTAATCTTCATCATCGAAATCATACGGCAGCAGCTTCCAACCACCCTTTTCGTTGACAAGTGTGAATCCCTTCCATGTATATCCGCCTGTCCGGCCTTCTGCCCCCATGAATTCCAGGTGGACAGACATCGGTGTGGAAATCTGCGTGATTGTATCGATCAGATCGTCGTCAGCACCGCTGATGCGATGCAGCTTCTCGATCGCAGCATCGAATTCCTGTCCGGAAAGCGTATCAAAATCCTCAATCTCAAAGGAGATTGATTTCACAGCCTCGTCGCCCAGAAAAAACCTGCTCCCTTTGATGATGTCATCGATATAATCCTGATAATGATCGAGAAGCTTATCCCCTTTGTACCTCTCCATACTGGTTATCACTCCGGATGTAATCGAAACCAGGTCCTTGGCACTGTTATTCTCAAAAGCACTGACTGCTTTGGCAACAACAGCTTCCGGACTGCTGCTTCCGCCGCCTCCGCCGCCGCAGGCCGAAAGTCCCAGGCAGAGCAGAACAGACAGCAGCATTGCCAGCATGCGTTTGCTTTTCATCGTTTTGTTTCCTCCTCTGTTGTTTTTCATTTCATCACTCATCCCGACAGCACTTCCTTTTCTGTCATAATACGCAGAAAAAGATCCCGAAGAACTGCAGGATGGACCCCGCGAGAACAAACAGGTGGAAGACAGAATGCATATACCGCTTTCCCTTTTTCTTGCCGGCTGCGTAGATGACAGCGCCGATCGTGTAGGATACGCCGCCGCCGAGGATCCAGAGGGCCGCAGGCCATCCGATTGAAGAGATCGTGGGCTTTGCGGCGATGACGATGCACCAGCCGATCGCGATGTAGCAGATCATCGACATCCTCCGGTATTTGTTGTGATCGATCGCCGTAAACACGGCAGCCAGGATCGACAGCCCCCATACAACACCGAAGATCGTCCATGCCCAGCCCGGATAGTCGGGCCTTACACCCACGAGGAGCACCGGCATGTAGGTTCCGGCGATCAGGAAATAGATCGTGCAATGGTCGATGACCTGCATCACCTTTTTGCCCATGTTCTTGTGCAGCCCATGGTACACGCTGCTCATCGTATACAGGATGATGAGCGATGCGCCATAAATTGAGGAAGAGACCACACCCCAGGCGTTTCCCTTCATCGCGCTCTTGACGACGCACAGGACCAGTGCAGCGATCCCCAGCGCGCCGCCGACGATGTGGCTCACCATATTAAAGATCTCCTCGCCCTTTGTATAATCGGGGAGGATCCTGTCCCTGAGCTTTGTTCTCGGCTGTCTGAATCCCTTTGCTGCTGTACTCATGTTTCCTCCTGTCATTTCATGCCTTCTTATGATAACACAACCACATCATCTCTGAGAAATCCATCCGCGGTGCCTGTCAGCAGTTCTCCCGGTGCTCCCCCTCTGTCCGCGGGATACGCGGCCATGACATAGCGTTCCGTATGGCCGATCAGATAGCGCTTTTCATCCAGTACGACCTCCTCTTCGGCCAGGATCGTGAGCTTTTCTCCGAGAAATGAGGTGCGATAGGCTTTGGACTGTGCAGCGGTCAGGTCAAGGAGCTGCCTGCTGCGCTCCTCTTTGACCGTACGGGTCAACTGATCCGGCATCCTGTCCGCCACGGTTCCCGCCCTCCTGGAATACGGAAAGACATGGATCTCGTAGAGGCTCAGTTCCTCCAGAAAGCGCCTGGTCTGCACGAATTCCTCTTCCGTCTCCCCGGGAAAGCCCGTGATCACATCGGTGGTGACCGCCGGACGGTCAATCTTGTCCCTGAGAAGCGCCACTCCCTGCGCGTATTGCTTTGCCGTATAGTGCCGGTTCATGCGGCGCAGCGTCTCGTCGCAGCCGCTCTGCAGAGACAGGTGAAAATGCGGGCAGAGCTTTCCATCCCGGACGAGCCGTCCGATCACTTCCGCGGTCTCTTCCCGGATCAGCCGGGGTTCCAGCGATCCCAGGCGGATCCTTTCCAGTCCCGATATCTGCGAGAGTGTCTCCACCAGCGCAAAAAGTGCCGGCCCGAACGCATCCTCTTTCCTGCCCCCGTCAAAGGAACTCAGATGGATCCCGTTCAGGACGATCTCACGGACGCCCCGGGCAGCCAGGCCCTCCACCTCGCTTACGATCTCTTCCCTGCTGCGGCTGATCGAGCGGCCCCGTGCATAAGGAATGATGCAGTAGGAACAGAACTGGTCACAGCCGTCCTGCACCTTGATAAAGGCACGCATATTGGAGCTCTTCTGCAGAAGTCCCTCCTGAAAACAGCCCGTCATGGCCGCTGAACCTTCATCAGGCACTTCCTTCCGAGGCTCCCCGAGCCGGAGACCGTCCTCCCTGCCCGAAGCATACGCTTCCACCAGCTGTACGATCTCCCGCTTTTTCATGTTCGGAACGATCAGGTCACAGAGCTCTGTCCCCTCACGCCTGAGCGCCCCGACATCGGCAGCGCATCCCGCCGCGACCACCAGGGCATCGGGATTGTTCCTGCGCGCCCTCGCCAGGAACTGCCGGCTCTTTTTGTCCGCGATCTGTGTCACGGAGCAGGTGTTGACGACATAGATGTCCGCCTTTTCCTCAAAAGGCACGATCTCATAGCCGTTTTCGCGGAAATGCTGCTCCATCATCTCCGCCTCATAGTGGTTCACCTTGCATCCGAGATTGTAAATTGCGACGACTTTTTTATCTTTTTCCATCGTTTTTTTGTCTATTTTTTTCGTTGACTTTTCGAAACTCACCAAGTATCATAATTGAGGAAAGGAGGAGGAAAGCTATGAAAACTGTAAAGATTTCCCTTAATTCCATTGACAAGGTCAAGAGTTTTGTCAATGACATCACGAAGTTCGACAATGATTTCGATCTCGTGTCCGGCCGCTATGTAATCGACGCCAAGTCCATCATGGGTATCTTCTCGCTCGATCTCTCCAAGCCGATCGACCTGAACATCCATGCTGAGGATGGTGCCGAGGATGTGATGAAGGTTCTCCAGCCCTATCTCGTCTGATCGGCCGATCTGATCTCACCGGTTTGTCCGTGTGAGATCCAACACAAAAATGTATATCTTCCCCCCGGCGCACAGCCGGGGGATTTTTACCTTTCCCGTCCTCTAAGGCGCAGGGGCAGCTTCGATCACTTCTTCGGTCTCGACCGCCTCATCCGCCAGCCTGTCCAGTTCCTCCCTGACCTTGTCCTCGTGTGCCTCGATCACATCGAGCCTTGGATGTGTCACGGGGTGCTTTGCGACAAAGATCGTGCAGCAGTCCTCATACGGCTGGATCGATGTCTCATAGGTGCCGATCTTTTGGGAGAGGTCGATGATCTCCTGCTTGTCGCTCGCGATCATCGGCCGGAACACCGGCATGCGCTTTACGGCCTGATCTGTCACCAGAAGGCTCTGCATCGTCTGCGAAGCCACCTGTCCGATACTCTCGCCGGTGATCAGGCAGATGCAGTGATTGCGCACCGCCAGTTCCTCCGCGATCTTCATCATATAGCGGCGCATGATGATCGTCAGCTCGTCCTTGGGGCACTTTTCATAGATTGCCAGCTGCAGCGCCGTGAAGTTCACGACATGCAGACGGATCGTTCCGGTATAGCGGGCGACGATCCTCGCGAGATCGACCACCTTCTGCTTTGCTCTGTCACTGGTATAGGGCGGTGCGTGGAAATAGACGGCCTCCAGCTCCGCTCCCCGCCTGGCGACAAGGTAGCCCGCCACCGGCGAATCGATCCCGCCGGATAAAAGGAGCATGCCGCGCCCCGCTGTCCCCGTAGGCAGCCCGCCGGGCCCGGGGATCTCCTCGGAGAAGAAATTGACCTGTTCACGCAGTTCCACATGAAAGAGGACATCGGGATCGTGTACATCCACCTTAAGAGCCGGCCATGCGTCCAGCAGGCGCTCGCCGATCGCCGCGGCCACCTCCATCGAATCCATCGGATAGGTCTTGTCAACTCGGCGGCATTTGACCTTAAAGGTGAGGGGCCTGTCGTCCGTCCTGTCCGCGAGTTCATAGACATCGCCGAAATAGCGGACAGCGGCATCCCCCAGGGCGGTGATATCCGGGAGCTTCCTGTCGGTCCGCGGGATCGTCACCGCGGGGCAGATGCCGAGCACGCCGAACACCTGCTGCAGAGCGGCGATCACCTCGTCAAAGACAAAGTCCCTGCGGGCTTCCACATAGAGACGCCCGGCGATACAGGTGACCTTGAACTCGCCGACCGGGTCAAGGGCCCGTTCCACACGGCGCACCAGCGCCTCTTCAAAGATGTGCCGGTTTTTTCCCTTGACGCCGATCTCCGCGTATTTGATGATAAAAGCTTCGTAGTTCGCCACGGCTGTTCATCCTTTCCGTATTACTGAAACCTGCGCAGCGCAGGAACAATTTCTTTCAGAGCTTCCACGGTACAGTCCAGTTCCTCCTCAGTGGTCTCCCGGGAAAAGCTCAGCCGGATCGTTGAGGTCAGGCACTCCTCGGAGAGGCCCAGCGCGCGCAGCGTCGGTGTCCCGGGTGTCTTTTTCGCACTGTGGGAGGAGCAGGCGCTCCCCGCCGACACGTAGATCCCGCGGTCCTCCAGCGCATGAAGCAGCACCTCCGCCCGAACACCCGGTACCGAGAGGCTCACGATATGCGGCGCGGCCTGTGTGTTTTCCGGGTCACCCGAAGCAGCCGGACCATTGATCCGGACATTTTCTACATTTTCCAGGACCGCCTGAATAAAATGATCCCTGAGTCCTGTCAGCCTTCCGGCGAACTCTTCTCGGCCTTTCACAGCCATCATCACCGCTTTCGAAAGGCCCGCGATCCCCGGAACATTATCCGTCCCGGAGCGCAGTCCGTCCTGCTGCCCGCCGCCGAACAGGATCGGCTGGATCTTTGTCCCTTTTCTGACATATAGAATACCTGTCCCCTTGGGGCCGTGAAACTTGTGGCCGCTCACGGAGAGCAGGTCGATCCTGCTTCCTTTGATATCGATCGGGATCTTGCCCAGTCCCTGCACGGCATCCGTGTGAAAGAGCACAGCCGGGTTCTTTGCTTTGATCAGGCGTCCGATCTCCTTCAGATCCTGTACGGAACCGATCTCGTTGTTGACCGCCATCACGGAGACGAGAACGGTATCCTCGCGCACCGCTTCGGCGACGGCACCCGGATCAATGATCCCGCGTGCGTCCACCGGGAGGATTGTCACCTCAAATCCTTCTTCCTGAAGTGCCTCCATTGTCTTCGCAACCGCCGCGTGCTCGATCGCCGTTGTGATCAGGTGCATGCCCCGGCGCTTTCCAGCACGGGCACAGCCGAGCAGTGCCAGATTGTCCGACTCGGTCCCGCCGGAGGTGAAGATGATCTCCTCCGGAGATACCCCGAGCACATCCGCGATCGCAGCCGAGGATCCGCGTACGATCTGCTCCGCCTCGTATCCTTTGCGGTGCATGCTGGAAGGGTTTCCGTAATCGTCAAGGAACATCTGCCGCACGACCTCGGCCACGGCCTCATCGCAGCGGGTCGTGGCGGCGTTGTCGAGATAGATCTCAGGGACAGGCGATGTCATCGTTCCAGCTCCAGTACCAGCCAGGACAGGACTGTCATGGCCGCTGTCTCGGTGCGCAGGATCCGGCGTCCCAACGTGACCGGCAGAAAGCCGGCGCTCTTTGCCACCGCGACCTCATCCTCCGTAAAGCCGCCCTCCGGTCCGACGAAGATACAGACCTCCGTTCCCGGACGAATGCCGCGGATGAGCTGCCTGGTCCCGTCCATGGAAGCGCCCTGCTCCCCGGCGAGTTCATAGGCTATGAGCTTGACCTCGGCGCCTCTGCAGAGCTCCGTCGCTTCTTCCACGCTGTGCGGCAGACACACCTCCGGCAGGATCGCCCTGCGCGACTGCTCAGCCGCGGACTCCGCGATCTTCGACCAGCGCTTCGTCCGGCTGTCCGCCTTGCGCTCATCCAGGCGCACGATGCTGCGGGAGCAGACGACCGGCACGATCCTGGAAGCCCCCAGTTCCACACTCTTCTGGATCACGGTCTCCAGCTTGTCCGCCTTGGGAAGTCCCTGCAATACTGTGATGTAACAGGGCAGCTCCACATCCGCCTCCTTGGAAAAACGCAGGCGGCATTCGGCATCCTCACTACCGATCCGTTCGATCCCGTAGCGGTGCTCTGTGGTCGATCCCGCAAAGTACACGGAGAACTCTTCGCCCCTGCGGAGCCTCAACACCTGTATGATATGATGGAAATTTTCGCCGGATAAAAGAAGGGTTCCATCCTCTCTCTTTTCCCCCGGATCACAGAAAATCTGCGCCATGGTTTTCCTTTCTGTTTCAGGACTGTATAGCGATCACTGCTCCCTTAAGCAAGCGCTGCTCGGATCATTGTTTCCTCAGGATCTGACCGCCGTCAGGGAACACCACTCGCCGAGTGTCTCCTTACCCGTAACCGCGAAGCCGGCTTTCGCAAGTGCTGTTTCCACCTCTGCTGCCTTGGTCTGCAGAATCCCGGAGTAGACGAGCGTCCCGTCCTTTCGCAGGAGCTTCGGAACGACCGGTGTGAGCGGAACCAGGACATTCGGCAGAATATTGGCGACGACGATGTCGTACTGTCCGGCGGGGACCTGCTTCAGGATCTCTTCCCGAAAAGCGTCATCCCCGATAAGATCGCCTTTGAAAACCCTGAAATCCGCGCCCGAAAAGCCGTTGCGCTCCCGGTTTTCTTCAGCCGCGAGGATTGACAGAGGATCCAGATCCACGCCCACGGCCCGTCCGGCGCCGAACATGAGAGCCAGGATCGAAAGCACACCGCTCCCGGTGCCGACATCCAGGACCGTGGGAGCCTGATCCGCTTTTCCATCGGCCATGCCGCTTACCGCACCGCGCAGTGCCTGTACGGCGAGCCTTGTCGTCTCATGAAGTCCCGTGCCGAACGCGGCGCCGGGATCGATGTGAAGCACATGGGAGGCCCGTTCCCGCTCCTTGGCATTCATCTCCTCCCAGGACGGAAGGACCATGATATCGCCTAAAAAGAACTTGTGGAAATACTGCTTCCAGTTATCCCGCCAGTCAATATCCTCGGTCACGGAGAGACTGAT
>JAILFA010000110.1 GCA_024687125.1 Lachnospiraceae bacterium | reverse complement strand
AGCATAAATGATCATCTGATCCGCCGATGCCCGGCTGACAAGCCTGACGCCGTCCTGATCATACAGCACCGTCCCGTCAGCAAATGACGTCTCTTCCGCTTTACCTGCGTTATCGGTCTGTATCTCACACACTTCATCCATGAAATACTGACCGACATAGTACAATTTCCCGCTGCCCTCTTCCGAAGGGTCTTCTACAGGGGTTTCTGCAATGATATGAAGGCCAAGCGAGCCTATATCATGAACCCCGATCTCGGAAAGACCCTTAAGAAATGCCAGCGCTGTATACTCCTTCGCGGCTCCTGCCGGGATTGCAAGGTTCGCGTCTTCATTATAGATTGATACCGAACTGTAAAGCGATACAGTTCCGCCATCTATGGAAAACTCATTTGCTCTGTTAAACGCCGCCCTGAATCCGATCGGCCCATCCGTTTTATTCTCAACCAGCAGATTCGCTCCCATGACCGCCGCAGTAGAACAGGTTGTATCCCCGGTGAGCGTAACCTTAAGCTCGTCGGTGTCTAACAGTACCTTCTCGGACAATACCACTTCCGGACACGCCGCGGCCTCCTTGCTGAAAGAACTGACAATTCTGCATTCTCCGTCCGGATAAGGAACCACACGCATCTCCTCTCCGTCCTTTTTCAGATAGATATCTATGTCAAGAGACAGATCCCTGAGCTCCTTCCTTCGACCTTCCTCTCCGCCAAAATGGTCAGCAAGATACTTAAGCCTTTCTGCATCCGCTCCTATCCGGGCATGGATGCTTTCGCCCGGTACATCAGACGAAAACTCCCAGGGCATATGCTCATCACTCAATGTCCAGCTGCCAAACCCCACTCGTAAACTGCAGTCATCCGTCTTGTTCTCCACATCAACATCAAACATGAGACCCTCATCCGGATCATAAGTCATATTGGATGCCGTAACCTTAACGAATGTACAGTCCAGAAGAAGTTGCTCCTCCATTGTGGGCCATTCTCCCGCATCTTCCTGCGTTTGTTCGGATTCTGTTGCGGAATCTGCTGACTCCTTGTCTGTGCTTTCTTTTGTCTCGACAGTCTGTCCGTCGGAGACAGCATCACCCGCGGTATTCTTTCCGCAGGCACACAGCGAAATCATCATTAAGCACAACAAAAAAGCCAGTAATCCTTTTTTCATTTCTTTGCCCCCCTTCCCAAATCTCTGCTGCCGGTATTTAAAGAAGCCTGCGGCAAAAACGCCGCAGGCTTTTTAAGCTTGTCGTTACCAGGATGCATGCTGTTCTTCGCCGCTTCCGATTTAGTACTTGTTCGCTACGATCTTCACGCCGGGGCCCATCGTGGAAGCCACAGAGATGGACTTCAGGAACTGACCCTTGACGGTGCTGGGACGCGCCTTGACGATCGCTTCCATCAGGGCGTTGTAGTTGTCCACAAGCTGCTCCTCCGTAAAGGAAGCCTTGCCGAGCGGGCAGTGGATGATGTTGGCCTTGTCGAGACGATACTCGATCTTACCTGCTTTGATATCGGCAATCGCCTTGGCAACATCCATCGTGACCGTACCGGCCTTGGGGTTGGGCATCAGGCCCTTGGGGCCGAGCACCTTACCGAGACGGCCGACAACACCCATCATGTCAGGCGTCGCGACAACAACATCAAACTCGAGCCAGCCCTCTTTCTGGATCTTCGGGATCAGCTCCTCGCCGCCAACGAAATCGGCACCGGCGTTCTGGGCCTCGTCGACCTTTTCGTTCTTGGCGAATACGAGCACGCGGACCGTCTTGCCGGTTCCGTGAGGGAGAACAACCGCGCCGCGGATCTGCTGATCCGCATGACGGGAATCGCAGCCCGTGCGGATGTGGATCTCAACCGTCTCGTCAAACTTTGCAACCGCGCTCTTTTTGACCAGTCCGAGCGCCTCAGCGGGCTCGTACTGCTTCTGGCGGTCGATCTGCTTCGCTGCTTCCACATATTTCTTTCCGTGCTTCATCTTACGATACCTCCCCTCAATCCTCGACAACAATGCCCATGCTGCGGGCCGTGCCGGCGATCATGCTCATTGCGCCCTCAATGTCGACCGCGTTCAGGTCGGGCATCTTGAGCTCAGCGATCTCACGGATCTTGTCCTTGGAGATCTTCGCAACCTTGTCCTTGTTGGGGGTACCGGAAGCCTTCTGAAGATTGCAGGCCTTCTTGAGAAGCACCGCAGCCGGCGGAGTCTTCGTGATGAACGAGAAGGTCCTGTCCGCGTAGACCGTGATCACGACAGGGATGATCAGATCACCCTTGTCCGCGGTCACCGCGTTGAACTGCTTCGTGAATTCCACGATGTTGACCCCGTGCTGACCGAGAGCCGGTCCGACCGGGGGTGCAGGTGTTGCCTTGCCGGCAGGGATCTGCAGCTTGATGTAGCCTTCGACTTTCTTTGCCATTTCCTTACCTCACTTTCCTTGGTAATCGTGGTACGCCATGGCTGGCTTCCACATATCTTATGGGCGGCGCAGACCGCCCGGGTTACCTCATTTATCTGTCGGCTTTGCGAACCTCGGTAAAGCTGATCTCGACCGGCGTCTCGCGGCCGAACAGCTCGACGTTGATCGTCGCCGTCTGCTTGGAGAAATCCATACGCTGGACAACACCGACCGTATCGCGCCACACACCGGCCACGACCGCGATCGTATCGCCTACGCCGAAATCCACCGTCATGTTCGTCTCCGTCTTGATGCCCAGCGGCTTGATCTCCGCGTCGGAGAGCGGCACGGGCTTGCTCCCCGGGCCGACAAAGCCCGTCACGCCGCGCGTATTGCGCACGACATACCAGGTCTCATCATCCATATCCATATTGAGGAGCACATAGCCGGGGAAAAGTTTCCGGCGTACCGTCTTCTTGGTGCCGTCGCGGTACTCCACGACATCCTGCACCGGCACGCGAACCTCGATGATCTTGTCCTCCAGATGGCGGTTGACGATCGTGTTCTCGATATTCGTCTTTACCTTGTCCTCATAACCGGAGTATGTATGAACGACATACCAGCTGTACCTGCTCTTCTCGCCGCTCTCCGCGGGAGCTTCGGCGGGCTCAGCCTGTACATTTTCCATAGCCTCAGCGGCCTCGATATTCTCTGCCATGAAATCTACCCCTTACTACAGATTAAACAGGAAGATCATCCCGGATTCAAACGCGTAATCCAGAAGCGCGATCAGAGCCCCCGTCAGAATAGAGACACACGCGACCACGACCGTCTGTCTGCCGACAGTGGAACGCTTGGGCCAGGTGATCCGCTGGAACTCCCCCTTGACGCCGGCAAAAAAGCCGCTGACCTTGGAGGTGGCTTTCTCCTTGCTGTCCGCCATTACTTCGTCTCCTTATGTACGGTGTGCCTCTTGCAGAAGCGGCAGTACTTCTTCATCTCGACACGGTCCGGATGATTCTTCTTTTCCTTGGTGGTGTCGTAGTTGCGGTTCTTGCACTCTGTGCAGGCAAGGGTAATTCTCGTACGCATGATGATTCCTTTCTTTATCTGAACATTTACCGTAAAAAAATAGACGTGTCATACGCGTCGACCACTAACATAACACATCCCGCACGGCGCGTCAACGGCTTTTTTACCCGCGCGTCAACAATTTATTTACACCGTCCCCCCCTCGTGATACAATACACGGCATGAAAACCGTATCCATCATCGTACCCTGCTATAATGAGGAAGAAGTCATACAGAAATTCTATCAAGCGATCCTGGCCCTGTGGCAGGATGCCTCCCTGAGAGATCTGTATACGCCCGAACTTGTCTTTGTCGATGACGGCTCCGGCGACCAGACCGCTGCCCTCATCCGGGAGATCGCCTCAGGGGACGAACGCGTACGGTACACCTCCTTTTCCAGAAACTTCGGCAAGGAGGCCGCCATCTTCTGCGGTCTCAGACAGGCGACCGGCGAAGCGGTGATCGTCATGGACGCGGATCTGCAGCATCCGCCCGCAGCCATTCCCGAAATGCTCAAAAAATGGGAGGAAGGCTATGAGATCGTTGAGGGCGTAAAGTCGAGCCGGGGAAAAGAAACCCGCTCCCACGGACTGTTCGCCGGACTCTTTTACCGCATGATCAGCAAAGTCATCGGCTTCGATATGTCCGGTTCATCGGACTTCAAGCTGCTCGGCAGAAAAGCCGTCGATGCGCTCAACGCGCTTCAGGAAAAAGAAACCTTCTTCCGGGCACTCAGCTTTTGGATCGGCTTTAAATCCGCCTCCGTATCCTACGAAGTGGCCGAACGCGCGGGCGGACACAGCAAATGGTCCACACGCTCGCTCACCCGGTATGCCATCCGGAACATCACCTCGTTCACCTATGCGCCGCTCAGGATCATCGGTGCCGTCGGCATCCTGATGCTTCTTGTCGGCCTCGGCCTCGGCATCGATGCCATCATCTCCTATGTCCACGGCAAAGCGATCGGCGGATATCCGTCCCTGGTCATCCTGATCACATTGTCCACCGGCGGTATCCTGCTGAGCCTCGGTATCATTGCCGTCTACATCGCCAAAATGTACACCGAGCTCAAGAACCGCCCGCGCTACATCGTCGACGATCAGAAATAAGTATTCCTTATTCCCCTGTTTTCAATGACAGGACCGCCTCATATTCCGCGTCTCTCCGCGGAGAAATGACAGCCTCGCGATCCCCGGGCGTAAACTCCTCCGGGAGCCCCTCGTCCGCAAGGACCCGTCCCGGATGGAACAGGATCTCCAGACGCTTTCCCTTATTCTGCGCGTGATCGCGCATCCCCGGCAGGACACGCCTTACTGTTTCCCGATCCATACGGCCGCCCGTGAGCACCCCCCAGAGATAACCGCAGGAAACGCCGTCCCTGCGCAGCCGCCTCTCTGCCCGCGCGGAAAGCCGGTTCAGAAGCTGATTCTTGATATAATTGACCGCCGGCACCCTGCCCGCGGTTCCCAACAGCGGCTTCAGAGGCTCGCGCGATACCCGCACAAAGGAAAGCCGCTCCTGCAGCCCCAGTTCCTCTACCGCGTCCATCATCGCGTCAAACACCACCGGGATCATATGCGCATGCGTGTGACTGTCGAGCCTGAGTACGGAGACCGCACCGCCGCCCGCGTTCGCCCCCGCGGGAAGCGCTCCGAAAACCCGCCGGATCTGGAGCGCAAGCTCTTTTTTCAGTTCCCTGCGAAGTCTGCCGCGAACGCCCGGAATATAGGAGCATAAAAGGAGCCTGCCCCAGGACGTGCGGAAAAAGTATGCGCCGGACCCTTCCTCCCGCGTGAGGAGCGGATCCTTCAGATCTGCCAGCGAACGCCCGTCCGCGATGTTCAGATGGACCGAGATCAGCGGCTTCCTGGGAAAACCGTCCCACTTCGCCGACAGATACTCCATCGCCTCGGAAAAGCAGGACATGTTCGGAATGACACTGATGCTGTCCAGTGCCCCCGCCTCCATCAGGGCAACAAACCGCCGCGCGTTGTGCATCGACAGCGCGTAATCATCCGCGTGAACATCCACCACGACGCGCCCTGATCCGCCGGCCATCAGTATCTCACCTCTTTTTCATGGGTCATAAGAGACACCGAGTCAACCCCGGTGACAGCGCCCAGTGCCTGTATCAGCTCCTTTTCGCGGTCCGTCCGGATCTCGATGACCATATCAAACCCTGTTGTCTTCAGATTCCTCGCACGGACACGGATCCCGCGCCCGTACTCCCGGAGGCAGGCCAGCAGCGCGTCCTCATAAGCCGCGTCCGTCCCGTTGACGATCAGAAGATACGGCTTTCTGACCGCGGGCAGAAACTCCAGGAGCAGGATCCCGCCCGTCACCGCAAGCGCCACGATCACCCCGAGTTCAAAAAGTCCCGCGCCGCAGATGATCCCCTCGCCGATGCTCCAGAACAGGAACAGCAGATCCATCGCATCCTTGATGGCCGTGCGGAAACGAACGATCGACAGCGCCCCCACCATTCCCAACGAGATCACGATGCTGCTCTGCATCGCGATGATGATCCC
Source organism: Lachnospiraceae bacterium (assembly GCA_024687125.1). Taxonomy (GTDB): domain Bacteria; phylum Bacillota; class Clostridia; order Lachnospirales; family Lachnospiraceae; genus Butyrivibrio. The sequence goes on along the minus strand of JAILFA010000110.1, from coordinate 4,412 downwards.
CGCCGTCACCACGCTGATCAGTGCCGCGGTCGTGTGAAAGCTCCGGTCATACATCGATCCCCGGTTGACCAGACGGTAGATCACGTAAATGTACAGTCCGATCAGAAACGTGATCCCCAGCGTGACCACAACCTGCGCGGTCGGCATCTCCATCTGCTCAAAACCTTCAAAAACCGAACGTCTCAACGCATCCTTAAAGCTCATATCCTCTTCTCCCCTCCGATTCAGTATCCAACCGCAAAAAGCCTTTCATTCACCGGCTGACTGCCGTAATAAAACTTGGAAAACGATGTCCTTCTGAGTCTTTCGATATCCACAGTTCTGCGGATATAGTCCGGAAGCAGCTCATCATACTTGATCTCCAGAATGTGCTGCCCCGGCGGCAGAACCGGCACCATCTCCCGCGGCCGGCCCCAGAGCGCCGCGACATCCGCACTGCTGCCGATATTGCTGTCACAGGTAATCCGCACGTTTCCCGCCGGGTATGTGTATGCCCTGCGCTCATACTCGATCAGGATCACCGGCTGCAGGCGCCTGGTCAGCATCTGTGCACCCAGCTTTTTCAGCAGAAAAGTATCCCTGCCGTCCGGATCCGCCGCAAAACACACACCGGTGTCCCCGGCGATCAGCCGCTCCGCCTCATCCCTCCGCAGTGACAGCGCCTCCTTCTTTGTGCGTCCGCGGTACCTGGTCTTTCGTTCCAGATGGACCGGCGCGTCCTGCGCGTCATAGACCCTGAGCCGGAACTTTTCACGGTGATCCAGACCGGCCTCGTTTTCCGCAAGGCACGTACCCATCATGTCATCAAAATACACGCTCCGCACCTGGTACAGCCCGTCATGTCCATGCGCGTCCGGACAGCAGATCTCCCGCAGGCCGCATTCGATCACCGCCCACTGCCGATCCGTGACGATATACTTATCCTCTATCCTGTAATCCATATGGTATCCAGAAACAGCATCCGTGTCCGGCCAAACCCGGTCAGAAGCTGAAACGCCTCTTCACTCCCGGGAATCCGGCCCCGACCGTCGTACATACTCCTCCACCGCAGGTACTCCATCCTGTAACTGGCTTCCCCAAGCGGCCTGTTCTCCGGCCCCTCACAGTTCAGGATCCGGGCAAACTCCTCCCGGTACTTGTGGTACAGATCAGTCACCTCATTTCGGAAATCCTCACGTTCATACAGAGCCTTAAACCAGATGCTCCCGCCCTCGTACGGATACATCCTGAGCTCCTGCCCGGGATCCTCGTCCATCCACTCCAGATAACTGCCCAGGCTCATATCATAATCCCAGCCGGGCGCCGCGAACAGCCTGCCGTCCGCCCTGTCATCCCGGTAATAATACGCGCTGGAGACCCCGCCGTCGTAATTCTTAAGCAGTTCCTCCGTCAGATACGTTCTGGCAAAAGAAGCTTTGTCCACATAATCTTCGTACGGCATATTCGGTGAAAGGATTGCCGTTTCCGCCCGCTCCATGAAGGCTCTGACCGCATCGATCTCCTCCTGTGCCGCATAGCCCGGATCGTGGATGACGAAATGCTCCTTGCGGCTCGTGACAAATCCGGCCGAGCGCTTCGCCATCTCCAGTTCATACCGTTCCGTGAACTCCCGCTCGATCAGAAAACCGCCTTCTCCGCCCGGATCCCGCGTGGAAATATCGATCCGGTCCTCCCCGGTATCAACGGAGGCGCACAGATAGTATACGCCCATATATCCGCCGTTGATATACAGATCCGTAAATATCCCGCGCCGCGCGTACCGCATCCCCATACACACCTGCAGCGCCCGGCCGATATCGTTGCGCATAAGCGTATCATCGGAAGCGTTGGCCAGCAGGGCGAACCTGCCTCCCGCCGGCTGTCCCAGAAGAGACACATTTTTATCGATCCGGACGGAAAAAGACTTCTTTTCCCACTCCTCGGTATACCAGGAATAATTCCCCCGGCCCTTGATCCCCTCAAGGCCGCCCGCATAGACCAGGTTCCCGCCGCTGTCGTACGCACGGATCTTCCCGGTCTCCCGGTATTCCCGGTCCGCGTACACCCCGTCAAGATTCCCGGAAGCCGTGGAGATAAAAAGCGCCGGGAGGTTTGCCGACTGGCAGATCTCGGGGGCAATCTCCTCAGCCTCCCTGCTGTACCTGAGTTCCCCCTCGGATACTCCGGAGGGCAGGAAAAGGTAAGCGCCCGTATCATCCTGATAGACCGCGATATCTCTGTCGCCCGCCCGGACATAGATCGTATCCGCGCGCCCACGGCTGTCCGCGGCGCAGAAACAGGCAACTGCAATTACCGCCCCGGCGAGCACCAGTATCTTCGCGATCCTCTCCCGAAGACTCATGCCCGGCTTTTTCCTCTGGCCCGCAGGAGCCACACCCCGAGCAGGATCACAAAAAGCAGAGAGATCACCGCTCCGGCCTTCATCCCTCGGGGAACGAAGCGCATCGCGAGCACGCCTCCGTCCGCGTACCGTTCCACAATCTCCGGCGGAATGTACAGGAGCGCGCCGTAGATCCGGATCCCCGGCACATTCCAGCCTTTCTCGTACGGAATGGACGTCACGATCCCCGCATGGTCGTCAGGCGCCTGCAGATCGATGCCTGCTGATCCGTGCTGCCGCACCTCAAGCCCCCTGCCGTCAAACAGCGAAAACACCTCCTCCACCGCCTGCATATCCTCTGTCACGAAGATGGGCCTTCCGAAATTCGGCGCATCACTGTCGCCCTCCACCCGGACATGGAACGTATCTCCGGCCTCATGATATCCCAGATTCAGGATCTTGTAGCTGGACGCGTTGCCGTATCCGGTGAGCAGCTCCTCGTCCACAAAGACCGCCAGACCCTGCACCGTGTTCATGAGCCCGTCCAGATACATATAAACCTCTCCGGGAATCTGCGGCGAGATCCATACATCCAGTTCCTTACCGTCCGTTTCCCCGGACTCCTCCGCAGAGGCCGGCACAAACACATGCGTCTCACTTCCGGTCAGACGCGAGAGCATATCCTCCTGCAGCGCGAACGGGTCCATGGGGATCGTATACGGATTGTCGATCCCGGTGATGCCGTCCAGATCGTAGTCCCGCACAGCCACAGCCACCGGCAGCGCATAGGGATTCCGGTACACCATGACACCGGTCTCCGGGACCGCCTCGATCCGTTTATAGGCATCATGCACCAGCCGCCCGTCCCTGGTCAGCACATAGCGGATCCCAAGCAGCATATCCATGGTGACCGTATTATCATGGCCGTAATGCGTCATCAGCGTGTCATCATTAAAGCCCAGCTTGTGCAGCAGATAACGCACGTAGACCATCCCCGCGGAGCTGTAGTGCGTAACACCGCGATAGCCGTACATCATCGCGTCGTTCTGCTGTCTGGGCGTCAGATTCTCCATCCGGTAAAACGACCCGTCCTCCGCCTTTACCGCGTCCACGACCGGCTGTACCGTATCGATCTCCGACAGAAAACCGTTTCTCGTCTCCCCCTGCAGAGACAGAAAGTCATAGGTGAACGCAGCATTGCCGAGCAGCTCCGCCGACAGCATCCCGATAAGCGCGGCAGTCAGGATCGCCGCGATCCCCTTCCTGACAGGCTTTCCGTCTTCGGCGCGCTGTCCGGCGGTCCCCGACAGAGATTCCAGCGCGAAAAGGCCGACGAAGCAGATCATCACACGCAATGCATTCTCCGTCAGCATCGCCCCGTTGTTATACTCGTAGTTCCCTCTGCCCACGAAAAAGAGCATTCCCCCGGCGGCCAGCAGACCCAGCGCGTAGCGCGCGATCCTGTACAGAAGCACCCGCTGACCGGATCCTTCCGTCTCCTCACAGGTTCCGATCCCCGCCAGATATCTGCACCCGGCCAGAATACAGACGAACACGAACAGCGGCGCCTGTCTGTACGGATGCCCCGAGGGCTCCATCATCGCGTGCCAGAACACGTTCAGCGGATCCAGACAAAACGACGACAAAAGCACCAGCAGCGGAATGATACTGCTGACGCGTTCCCGCAGGCTCCTCCTGTGATCCAGGAAAAAGAGAAGCGCCAGCGCGCCGAACAGGATACCGCAGTAGATCTGCGGCAGGCCGAACCTCGGCTGCAGCGCGTCATAGGCCAGCACATAGGCCTTGCTGAACACATCGGTCAGAGACGGCATCTTCCCCGTCGATTTTGCGCCGATCAGAAGCATGTCCTTGGGGCTGTTATCAAGCTCCAGAAACGCCGGAAGGAGCACCACCGCGCCGACGCCGGCGGCTGCGACCGTATGTGCCGCGACAGAAAGGATCGTCCGAAGCGGTTTCCGGCTTCTGTTTTCCCAGAGGCGCACCAGCGTCCACAAGGCCGTAAACAGAAGCACCTGATAAGAAATGTAATAGTTGAACAGCAGGAGCAGGGTTATGGTAATCGTGTACCAGA
>JAILFA010000095.1 GCA_024687125.1 Lachnospiraceae bacterium | reverse complement strand
ACCGATCCTCCTGTGTTTGGACCACAAAATGTGGTAAAAGTGGTCATCCGATAAAGGATTTTGACCCACAAACGAGGGTACATTGGTCAGTATGAAGGATCAGGAGATATTTGTCATCGCGTCCGATTATTTAGCGCTTACGGAAAGATGAAGAGATTTGGGCTAAAACAGGGCAAAAGCGCCGAATACGCCCAAACGCAACTGAAAAAAAGAGGTGATGTGGGCTAAAAAACCCATATCACCTCATATACGCCCAAAACAGTTTTTCAGAGAGCAGTGATGTCTGCTGATCGCAGCATCATGGCCGACCGACACCTTTGGATCCGGTCACCTCAGGCTTCCTTGTTGTAATCGTAGAATCCTTTTCCTGCGTTGATGCCGGTTTCGCCCTTGTCGATCTTCTCCTTGAGAAGTTTTCCGATCCTGTTCGTCAGCGAACCCTCCTGCGCGGCCTCCGGCTTCATCTGGTTGATGTTGTAAGCCGTTTCCAGTCCAACGATGTCGAGGATCTGGAAAGGTCCCGCCGGTGCACTGGTCGCCAGCTTCCAGGTGAGATCGATCGTCTCGGGATCGGCAACCTCATTGGCCCAAAGCTCCTGCGCAGCGGACAGGAACGGAACCAGCATGGAATTCAGGATGTAGCCCGGCTGCTCCTTGTGGAGCTGCAGCGGGACCATGTTGATGTCCGCCGCGAACGCGACAACCTGATCATATACCGCCTGATCCGTGCCGGGATGTCCCATGACCTCCCCCGTGTTGTTCTTCCAGATCGTATTTGCGAAATGAAGAGCGCAGTATTTCGCGGGACGCCCTGTGTGTTCCGCGAATGTGCTCGGAAGGAGCGTCGAGGAATTCGTCACGACGATCGTCTTTTCCGCAAGCAGATCCCGCATAGCTTCATAGACACCGATCTTGGCCTGAGGATCCTCCGACATGGACTCGATGACGATGTCAGCATCCGCGAGAGCTTTACCCAGGTCCAGCTCGATATGAACCTTTTCCGCGAAGTTCTTCCTGGCCTGCGCCAGAAGATCATCGATCGTCTCGGCTGTGACGCCGCTCCAGCTTTTGATCAGGCCGCGCGGATACAGGAACGCACCCATGGGATTCCCGATCAGTGCCTTGGCTTTCTCAAGATCCTCCAGCATCAGTGCGGAATAGCGGTCGATCTTGGGCTGCGTACGTCCGACGGAGCTCTCACTCCTCAGCCAGAATGTGACATCATGTCCGGTGTATGCGCACATCAGACCGATCTGCGTGCCAAGTACACCACCGCCGGCTACTACTACCTTGTTAAACATATGATCCCCCTCTCTTTGGGAAAAAACAATGATTCCGTAGAGGATTATAACATGGATCGTCCGAAAAGAGGAAGACGGAATATTTATCGGACCGCGGCCCCCCGGCCCTGTCCACAGGAGCCCACAGAAGGTTGATTGTCTTAAGCCTTTTGGTTATAATATACCCTATGGAAACCTTTTTTCTTGTGTTCATGCTCGTGTCGAATACTGCCGCCACTGTGCTGATGCTGCGGCTCCTGGGGATATCGGACCGGTATTATGCCGGCAGGAAGACAGAGCGCAGATATTTCAGGTATTTCATCTGGTCAGTCATCGGGATGGCTGTCATTAATACTGCGCTGCAGCTTCTGTATCCGCACCGTGTCAGATTTGAGACGGGCAGCTTCAGGGAGCTGTCCGGGGCGGATGCGGCCATGGTGCTGATCGGCCACACGCTTGATCTTCTCAATCTTTTCATGACGACGGTGTTCCTTTTCCTGTGGCTCGTGTACGTGAGCTGGCGTCTCTATCCCGGCAGGGACTATGCCAGACGGCGGTTCTGGCGCTCCCTCGCGCCGCTTCTTCTCTCCGGTGCGACGGTCGTCATCTCCTTTATCGTGATCCTGTTTGTCAGGGATACGGGGCTCATTTCCCTGATCTCGGTCTTTGCGTTTCTGATCATACGCGTCATCTACTTCATCGTTTCGGTCCTGCGGATCAATCTGTACAACAGGCAGAACGGCAGGATCAAGTTTTTCAGCGTCAGGGGGTTTTATATCCCTGTGGTGCTCGGCACGCTGATCGAGGATTTCACCGACTTTAATGTCCGCGCCCTCGGGGCTGCGATCGGCATCACGTTCCTGTATGCATCCATTGTCCTGGAGCAGCGGTATCAGGACAGTGAGACGGGGCTCTATAACAGCAGCTACAGGGAGTATCTGGAGAAGCTGATGCAACACAGGAGGTTTTCTCCCTGCAGTGCCATGGTGTTTACGGCGGGTGACGCCGACAGCATCAAAGAACTCTCCGCGGTCCTGAAAAAGAAGCTTCCCAAAGACTGCGAACCGATCCGGCACAGTGACTGCGAGGTAGTCGTGCTGACGCAGGTCAGAGAAAAGGCGCCGCTTTATCTTGTGACACAGGAGGTTCAGGAGCTGACGCAGGTCAAAGCGGACTGTGTCCTGAAAAAGAAGAGCGAAACTCCGGCGGAGTTCATGGAGAGGGTATTGTGATGGAAGTATCCGGTATTTCAAACGACAATATCGAATCGTTCCTCCCTCTCCTCGGAGAGGATGTTTCGGATGATCTGAAAAGAGTATATTTCCGCGGGATCGGCGTCACGGATGACAATGACAGAGCAGCGGGCGCGGTCGTCTATGAACTGATCGATTCGGAGAGCGGCGACGATACGAAGAGCAGGATCTTCCTGGCAAAGTACAAAAGCAGGGAAGCCGGAGACCTCCTGCAGCAGTACTATACGGAAAACGCCGTAAGCGATGAGGAGATCGCCCTGAGCACCTATGAACTGCCGGAGGAAGCTGAAGCGGCGGTCTTTACGGATGCGGGCTTTTCCGCGGGCAAAAAGGAGAGCGACGAGATCCGGGTCACGCTGAAAGAGATCGCCGGGCTCGATATCGCCAAAAAGAGGAATCTGCCGGATTATATCGGAAGCCTGGAGAGCCTGTCTGTCCTGCAGTATCGCGAAGCGGTCAAGAGGATCCTGTTCAAGGGGAAAAAGGGGATCGCGGAGGACCTTGCGTACCTGCCCAAGAACTGGTTTGACGAAAAGGTTTCCGCCTGTTCCATATCCGACGATAACGCGGACGGCCTGTTCCTGGTCCGCAGGACCCCGTCCGGCGTGCTGCTCCCTGTTCTGCTCTATGCCTACGGGCTGGATTTTAAGAAAAAACTGCTGTACATGCTGTCACAGGCCGCTGCCTGTGCGCTTGAGCTCTATCCGCCAGAGACGCAGGTATTGATCAGCAGGAAGAATCCGGAGACCATGGCTCTTGTGAGCAAGCTCCTTCCGAAGACAGGCGGGTACGAGATCTTTTACGGAAGCAGGAAGGAGGGCTGATGAACCAGATACAGACGGTCAAAAAGCAGGAAAAGTTCCTTGCCCAGCAGAAACAGGCTGACAGGTCGGGCGTTGTATCATCCGGCTCACAGCCTGTCGATGCGTTAAAAGAAATCGAGTCAAAGAAATACGCGGCCAGGAAAAAGCAGATCCTGGCCGTGATGGATGTGTTTTCCGACGAGTATCAGGAGGCGTGGGATAAAAAGGAACTGAACGCCGGTATCAGCAGGGTCATGCCGGATATCAGCTACAGCCTGTCGGAATTTGAAAAGCTTACGGAAGGCAAAAAGCACTCCGGATCCGCTGTTGAACTCAGAAACTGCCTCCTCGAAATGAAGGCGCTTACGGGCGGTGATACGGCACAGCCGCCCATGGAGGACTGTGTCGAGAAGCTGTTCGAGCTCTCCGTGGCATCCGCCAGCTACTGCGACAGTCATCAGGGAGGAAAATGGACCTACCGGGGAGCCGCCAGATCCGCGGCCGCGGAAAAGATCCGGAAAATGACCAGGAACTACCTCTATAATCTTGTTTCGAAGGAGGAGGGGGAAAAGATCCGGTCCAACGAGAACGCGGATTTCCTGATGGGCGAATCCATGAAATCCGTCACCAAGGATCTGAAAAAGGCCGCGAATGCATATAAGACATTTTCCGCACAGATCGGCAATGACTGCCAGGCCTATACACCGCAGGAAATCCTTGAAAGACGGATGAAGGCTCTGCGTCTCAACGAGCGCAAGATCAGATTGTACCGCATGCAGTATCCGGATATCGCCGAGCGTGATGCCGGCATCCAGGAGATGATCGAGGCTTATGAGGAGGGCCTGGCGTGGGAGATGCTCCGCTCCTTCACAAAGAAGCAGGACGAAAAGGGATCCTCGCTTTCCGAGATGATCGAGAAACACGTGGAGGAAGAGGGGGAGATCGAGCACAGTGAGAAGCCGGTCTTTGCCGAGGAAAATGAGGGACTGGAACCGGAGCAGATCGACGCGATCGAGAAGATCGACAACTGGCTGATCCGCAATTTCCGGAACGGGGGTGTCGCGGGACTGGCGATCGACGCGGTGAAAAACGCCCATGAGGATTTTGTCAGCTCCCTTCTTTCCCTGAGCAGGCGGGAGAGGCTTCATGTGTATTACCTGGTGGAGACGGGCAAGCGCAAGAACCCGAGCATCATTGATGTGGGCGCGTCCCAGTCAGCCGTATACAAGCCGGATCTGCAGGTTTTTAAAAATCAGATGCTTGCCACGAGATGGAAGTTCTGGACCAGGGTCACCGGCGGCTATACCTATATGAACAAGCTCAGTCAGGCATTTCGCAGGACCCTTCAGTACAGAAAGGAGATCCAGAGCCTTTCCGAACTGAATACGGATAAGAAAAAGCTTTCCGAGAAGATCCGGGAAAACAAAGAAGATCCGCCGCAGATCCAGGCGGCGCAGAAGCGCCTGGAGAAGATGATCGTCTTCAAGGGGGCACTGGAGGAATACTACAGGAATCTGCAGGCGGCGAACAAGGCAAAAGGAAAGAAAAAGGAAGCAGAGGAAGCAAAGTGTCAGGAAGCGGCTGCTTTCTGCCAGGAGCTCATGAAGGAGCTCGTGACCCTCGATAACGCGGTCGGAAAAACACAGATCGGGATCCAGGAGAATCCGGACAGTGTAGAAACGACGGAAACAGGTGCTTCCCAGGTGGCGACGGTCCTGTCCGTCCCGTCCATGATCCATGGCGGTGTCAGCTTTGTATCAGACCTGTTTGGAGGCAGCTGGCAGCTGGAAAACGCCGGATGGGCCGAGTTCAATCTATGGGGCGGATCGATCGCGGGTGCCGCCGGCTGCGCGGCGAACCTGATCGGAGCGGTGACTGCCTTTCTGTCGCTTAAGAGCGAGTGGGGACAGCTGACAGAAGAAGATCGGACGGAAAAGGTCCTGTCGATCTTCGGATCCGTCACTTCCGCGGCGGACAGCGTGATCTCCGTCGTGGGGCTTGTGGAAACAGCCGGGAGCATCGCCGAAGATGTATCCGTCAGTACGGCTACGGAAGCGGCGGGACAGGTCGTGGGCGCCGTGGGAAGCGTCATCAGTGCCGGTATCGCTGTCGCGAAGACCGTGGGAACCGGCAAGATGAAATACCACGGGAAGAACGCGCAGGGATTCTTCCTGAAAAAGCGGGAAAACGCCGGCCTGGAAAAGGAACTGTACGGCGATCTCTCCAAGGAGAAAAAGCGGGAGCTGAAGTATGAAAAGAACATGATGCTGCTCCAGAATGATCTGACGAGAAGAGCGGCAAAGAACGCTTCCTATGCCTGGGTGAACGCCGGGCTGTCCGTTATGAGTATCGCCATACCCGGGATCGGCGTCGTCAGCGCCGGGTTTACCCTGATCACGAGCATCCTGGACAGCGCAGAGGTTACAGGGATCCGGACGAGGCTCTTTGACAGCTTCTTCAATATGGACAGTCTTGTAGAAAAAGCCACGGCGAGCAAAGAGGCACAGCGCCTTTTAAAACTCCCGGACACAAAGGCTGTCGGACAGGAGTCGTTCCGGGCATCCCTTCGAAAGCGTGTCGCAGCCTGCGCGGGCTTCTGCGACGTACACGCGGCAGCGTTCGAAATCTGCGCGAAATCTGCCGGACTCATCCGCGGCAAGCTTTTCGGCGGGAAGGCGGAGAGCGAAGAGGAAAAGAACGGCTACATAGAATTTGTGAGATCGCTGAATCTGCCCTATGACATGGAAAAGGGATACCCGGACGAAAATGTCCTGACCCGCAGGCTTTCGGCACAGTAAATCTGGGAGGATCAAAGATGAATACAAAAGAGATCATGGAAAAAAGACACGCGCTGCTGGAGAGTCTGAATGAAGAGATGAAAGCCGCCGAGATCGCGGCGGTCATCCGGCAGGAGGAGGGAGCACCGGAAATGGTGAGCGCCATGCTGGATGAGCTGGGCGACGGGGATACGGAGATCGTCGGAGATTTCTTTTTCCGCCCGCTCGAGACCGAGGAAGATGAGGTACAGTATTTTTCCGTTGTGATCACGATCACGGATGAGATCCCCGGGGAGAGGCTCACGGCGCTCTATGAAGCCATCTCTTATGTGAATTTCAGTCTGCCCGCGGGATGCTTTTCCATCGACAGAGAGCACCGCTTTTTCTGCTTTGTCTTAAGTGTCCCGCTGCCCATCGGCATGGAGGACGGGGCTCTTCGCGAGGAGATGAGTCTTGCAGCGGCAAATGCCCTTGCCATCGCCGACGCGTATCTCGGGATTCTGACGGACGTGTTAAGCGGCAGAGAGGGTGTCGACGGGGTCGTACAGTTCCTGGGGGGACTGGGAGAGTAAATCGGGAAACCGTGCTCCTGATGTGAATAAAGAAATGAGCACCCTGAAAAAGGGATTATATGAACTTCTCAGAAAGGTCAGACAGGAAGGCATCAAAGGGAACTGAAGACCGTGATTCAGGATCACGGCAAGAGGAGGAGTTATGAGAAAAAGATTTCGGGCACTGATAGCGATCATACTGATCCTGCTTCTGGTAGCAGGCTGCGGAGAGTCCGGCAGCGATTCCGACAGAAAATCATCCAAGTCGAAGAAGAATAAGACCGAGACCACGGAGGAAGCGGACGAAGACGAGGATGAAGATGAGGATGAAGATGAGGACGAGGACGAAGACAAAAAAGACAAAGAGGGCGAGGATGAGCCTGAGGTAGAACCGCCCGCGGCGGAACCCGAAACCGATGAGCGGGCCGATGCGCTCTGCGGCAAATGGAACTATGTGCGCGCCGACAGCATGTATATGGAGGACGACTTTGTAGACGGACCTTTTGTCTATATGGCGGAGGACGATCCGCAGCTCACCAAGGAGCTCAGTATCTATCGCGATGGGGATGATATCTATGCCGATTATGAAGAGTACGGCTATGAATCCCACTACCTGCTGTATCACCTTCCGCTCTTTATTGAGGAAGGAGCACTTTACGAGGACTGCGCCAACCAGGAATGGAAAGCCGAGGTCCGTCATCCCGATCCGGCGAAATCCGAGGTGAACTACAACATCGCCCTGACCGGCGATAACGAGCTGACCATGTACGAACGCAGAGATTTCACGGACGAAGAGACATCGCTGAGCTGGAGCTATGTATACATGACCACGTTCCTGCGTGATGGCTCCGAAGAAATGGCAAACGCCGGGGACTACCGGTATAAGAATTTCGTGCACGTAAGTACCGTGGATGAACTGATCAAGGCCGTCGACAGCAATACCAAGATCATCCTGAGCGCAGGGACCTATAATTTTTCCGAGGTGAAGAATATCCAGGATACCGACACGGTGGCCTTTACGAACTGGGGGGAACCCTACACCGGAACGGACGGGGATTACGATGTCCGGTTCCATGATCTCGAAAACTGCTGTCTGGAGGCCGAAGAGGGCGCGAAGGTCGAGATCTGCACCAATAATGAACGCGTACCGGTACTGGGTGTGATCGACTGTACCAATTTCTTCCTCCGGGGGATCACTGTCGGACACCATGTGGAACCGGGGACCTGCGGCGGCAGTGTACTCTACTCGAGCGGAACGGACGGGCTCCATGTGATCGACTGCGACCTGTACGGCTGCGGTACATACGGCCTGGAGGGCGTCAGCGTCTTTTCGAGCACATTTGAGAATACGAACATCCATGACTGCACCTACGGGATCCTGTCTCTGACGGAAAGCGGCGGCATCAGCTTTGACAGATGCAGGATGAGCGACAATTCGGATCTGGATCTGATCGACCTGAACAATACCAGCGGCATCTCCTTTAATGAATGCACGTTTACCGGGAACAGTGTCAACAAGCAGTACAAAAGTGAGTTTGTCCGCTGCAACGAAGACAGCTACAGCATCAGCTTTGACAAGTGCACATTTACCGGCAACAGTTACAAGACATTTACGACCTCGGACAATGTGACGACCAACGAATGCGTGTTCAGCGACAACTGAAGGCCTGTCGTCCGGGACAGAGGAAAGACAGACTGAGGAGAGACGAAAGATGAAAGGCTTCAGAAAGATCACCGCAACGCTTCTGATCGCGGCGCTTTGTGCATCGCTCGCAGCCTGCGGGTCGGAAGATGACAAGGAAAAGAAATCCTCGAAAAAATCCAAAGACAGGACGGAGGACGTCCGGGAGGAAGACTCCGGGGAATACGAAGAAGAGGATGAGGAGGAGTACGAAGAGGAGGAAGATCCGGAGGAATTCTATGATGAGGAGGATCTGACCGACGGGGAAGAATATGAGGATGCAGCGTCTTTGTACGACGATCCGAATGATCTGCCGCCCTATGTCTACACGGGCACGGACGAGTATCTCGGCGTGATCAGTGAGTACCTCGCCGGGCAGGACGGAGGCGGGTCGACCGTCTATATCCCGTTCAGCATCATCGCGGAGGTCGATACGAGCGATCCGGAGGATATCCTGGTATTCGGCTCCTATAATGTCGACGGATATGAACTGTACAATACAACGCTGTTCGCATCAAACGGCTCCCGCGGGCGCGGCATTTTCCATCTCAGGGATAACGGCGGAAGCTATGAGGTAATCGGAGCGGATCTGCCCATGACGGATCAGGAGAGCACGGAGCTGTTCGCGCCGTACGCCGGGATCGATGATAAGATCCGGGCCATTACCGAGGAGGAAAAGGAACGGGCGCGGGAAGAGGCCATCGCGGGCTATGTCAACGCGAACGGTCTGCATATCACACAGTGGGGGGACTACGGCTGGCCGCTTCATGCTGTGCTGAACGCGCCGCCCACCGCCGAGGAGGACCAGTTCTACACATACGTGAGCGAGCTCGGGTATGCCGTAACCTATGACCTTCGGGAGCTCTCCCTGAGCCACATGGGTTCCGAGGATATGCTCGGCAAGGTGGAGGGGGATCTCTTTTCCGGGACGTTCATGGTGGTCAGGCTGGCGGAGGACGCCGCCGATCCTGACGAAGCTCTGCAGACGGAGATCTCCAGGACGGATGAAAAACCCGAGATCACGGATGCGACGATCGGCAGCGGGATCAGCTGCCGCAGAGCCGAATGGAATGCGGAGCTCGATGACGGACGGATCTTCCGGTATATCGGCTACAGCTTTAACACGGAGAGGGGCGTGATGCTCATTCTGCTCGAGACCACCTATGAGAAGGGCGTTTCGGAGATGAGCATGGAGGACATGGCAGCGTTCTTCGCGGGGCCGGTCGATTCGCTCACACTGATGCAGCAGTGAACGAGGAACTGTTTGACAAACCATAGCGCGGTGATTAGAATTAGAACCCGTAATGGTTATATCTGACAGTGCTGTAAATACGAAAGGTTTTTCTGATGCTGCGACACAGATATAACACCCTCCTGAGAAAGGAGGGTGTTCTTTTGACCGCCTTTATCACCTCTGCATGTTTCCTGCCCCTTAAGGCTCTGGCCGCACCGACGCAGATGCCGGACGGGATCCTGTTTGACGCCGCGTTTTACGCGAAGCGCTATCCGGATGTGACGGAGTTCTACGAGAGCGATGACCCGGAGGTCATGTACCTGCATTACATCACCTTCGGCATGGCCGAGGGGAGACTTCCCTATGAGGGCGCAAAGCCCCAGCCCGTAAAGACCGGGGAGACGGCGGAAGCGCAGACGGTTCAGTCCGCTGCGCAGACACCCGCACAGCCCGCGGCACAGGCGGCAGCACAGACATCGTCTCAGACACCCGCGCAGCCGGCATCCGCACAGACGACTTCAAAGACCGCGGAGACGGAGCAGAAGAAGGAGACGCCGATGCCCAGGGTCAGACGTGCCGTGGGCCTGAACGCCAAAGCATATTACGATAAAGCGGTCTTCATCGGCGATTCCGTCATGGCCGGATACCGCAACTATCTCGCGGGGCATAAGGATTCCCAGGTCGCGGGCTGCACGTTCCTAGCGGCTGCCAGTTATTCCGCGGCCCACGCACTCAAGGAAAACGATTCCCTGCATCCCATGTACAAGGGGAAAAAGCAGCCGGTCTGGAAGGCAATCTCACAGATGGATGTGGACAGGGTGTTCATCATGTTCGGTACGAACGACCTTGTTGTCAAGGATGCGCAGCCGGCCGCGGACGATGTTCTGGCGGTGGTGGACCGCATCCGTGAATTCAACCCGGGCAAGGAGATCCATATCATCAGCATGTCTCCGGTCGCCGCGGGGGTCAGCAAGGGCGCGCTGAACAACCCCACGATCCGGAAATACAACACGCTGCTTCAGCAGGGTGCGGCAGCAAGGGGAGTATATTATGTCGACCTGAATTCCCAACTGGTGAACGCCAACGGGGATCTGGAGAGCAAATACTGTTCCGACCGCTATGTGCATCAGACGGCCACATCGTACGCGGAGGTCTGGGATCCTCTGTTTGTGTCCTACGCGACGGGAGAGTAGAAATATTTTTTGGGGAAGAATCATGAAGAAAAAGACATTGGTATTGCTGGGACTGATCATGGCTCTGGCGGTCATGACCGGGTGCGGCGAAGAGAAAAAAGCGCCGGAAAAAACGGAAACGCAGGAAGTGACCGACGAAATTAAGGAGGATGCTCCCGCGGAGCCGGAGGAGGAAGAAGCCGAAGAGGAACCCAATGTGGGCATGGCAAACCCCTGGGTGGACATCACGGAGGAAGAGGCCGGCGAGCTTGTCACGCGGCTTTTCAAGGTCCCGGACGGCGCGGATTCACTGGGCTGGATGAAGTGCGAGGAGCTCGGCGATCCCGAGCGGTATATCAGCCCTATGGTGCAGCTGAGCTTCTACTATGACGGGCAGGTCTTTACGGCGCGCGCACAGCAGGGTGCCGCGGAGGATACGGATATCAGCGGTCTTTATTACACATGGACCGATGGACCGAATGAAGTGACGCTCGCGAACTGGGGCGGCGGCAATATGACCGGAAAAACTTACCGCTCGATCAACGAAGCGGGAATGATCGATCTGATCACCTGGTACGATATAGAGATCGGCATCTCCTATTCTCTGTCCGTTGCCGCGGTGGATCTGTCCGGCTTTGACATCCAGGCGGTCGCTGAGCAGATGTATGCCGGGGAGAATGAGCTTTTCGAAGATATCCCCGATGATGAAGGGGAACAGAGCGGGACGGAAGACGGCGTATACGGCACGCATCTGTGGTCCTCCGAAAAGGACAGGATCGGGACAACGGACAGCGCGGGAGTGTTTTACAGCGTGGTTTACGAGGTCGGGCTCTCAGGAAACGAGCTGTCCGTGACCGGTTCCATGAGCTATAAGAATTCGGCGGAGCAGGACCCGCTGTTTGTCTCTGACGATGAGACCCATGTCTTTACACTCGGCGGGGACACGGTCTATCAGCTGCTCGGCGGTTCGGGAGGTCCCGAGATCATCACTGTCGATGAGTTTTACAAGGATCTGAACGATTATCTCGACACGGGGCTCTATCTGGAGATCGAGGTGAACGGCGGCATCGTTACATCGGCATCCCTTTCCGCGTAACAGGCGGGATCCGGAAACAGAAGCATCGGATAACAAAGAGCAGGCGCACGGCCTGCTCTTTTTGCGGGTGGATCCGCCAGGCGGACGGGTCACATGACGCGGATATGTTCGGGACCGGAGACTCCGGCAGGCTCCTGCGAGCAGGAGACGAGGGTGTAGGCGCCGTAGGCGTCCTGCATCTGAAGATCGGTCAGGACCGGGCAGCCGATGATACGGCCGGTCTTTCCGTCAAGGATGCGGTCCGGCCGGCCGTTTTCGTCAAAGACCGTGTAAAACTCCCGAAAATCCTCGGACATTCCCTGGCCTGTCATCTTGACACAGGCCTCCTTGCAGGAAAAGATCGTGAAGAAGAGCCGGCGGCGCATGGCCGGATCCTTTTCCGAAGACAGGAGCTCCTGTTCCAGGGGATGAAAGAATCTCGCGGCTATGCCGTCGATGTCGGAGACGCCGCGTATTTCGCGGTGCTCCTGCACGTCGACGCCGACCGGCCCGCGGTCCGAGAGAGCGCAGACGGCTGCGCGGCCGGAGTGCGAGAGGGAAAAGCCGGGAAGGGATGTGTCGGCAAACGCCGGTTTTCCGTGCTCTCCTTTTGAGACGGCGGGGAGGCTGTCCGCGGTGCTGCCCGGAAAAAGATCCGGATAAAGCCGATGGAGCGAGACCGCAAGGAGAGACCAGGCAGCGCTGTGCAGCAGTTTTGTCGTCTCTTTGCGGGCTGCCGGGTCGTCCGATCGGGATAACGGTATGGTTGTCGCGTACAGTCTGATCATATATTCCCATCGTAGCATGACAGGATGCGTTCGTAAAGTTCAGCGTGCATATCTGCTCGGATCGTGGTATAATAATAGGCGTTTTTGGGCATCTGACGAGAGCAGCATTACCTGGGACAGACAAGGATGAAGAAAAGAGAAAAAAGACAGCTGGAAGCGGAACGGATCGAGACGCTGATCGGCGGGCTTTCACGGGATGAAAAGGTCCGCGAGATGAAGAATTATCTGCAGCACGGCAGGATCACCACCTATGACCACTGCTTCAGTGTGGCCAGGAGGAGTTATCGGATCAACCGCTCGCTCCATCTGCATGCTGACGAAAAGGTCCTCCTTACTTCCGCGATGCTCCACGATTTCTTTCTGTATGACTGGCATGTGGGGGACGGTACGAACCGTCTGCACGGCTACCATCACGCGGATACGGCGATGGAAAACGCCAGGAAGTACTTTGACATCGGCGCGAAGGAGCAGTCTGCCATCTGGTCGCACATGTGGCCGCTCAATATCACCAGAGTCCCCAAATCCAGGGAGGCCTGGATCATCTGTCTCGCGGATAAGCTGTGCTCCATCGAGGAAACGGTTTTTAAGAGATGATCGCGCTGCTTCTTGCTGAATACATCTGTCTTTTCTTTATCTACGGGATTCTGGGCTGGGTCTATGAATCCCTTTTCTGCATCCTCAAGACAAAGAAATGGGAAAAAAGAGGCTTTCTGTTCGGCCCCTGCTGTCCGATCTACGGTTTCGGCGCCGTCGCGATCTCCCTGATCGCCGCTTTGCTGCCCGCGTCGCCTCAGGAGCCGCTCTGGGCGGGCCTGCTCAGGATCTTTCTGATCTCGGTGTTCGGGAGCATGATCCTGGAATATGCTACGTCCGTCGCTCTGGAAAAGGCTTTTCACGCTGTCTGGTGGGACTACAGCGATATGCCGTTTAACCTGAACGGCCGGATCAGCCTGTTTTCAACGCTCGGCTTCGGCGCGGCGGGCATCCTGGTCGTCTATGTGATCACGCCGCCTTTTGAGCAGATGATGTCGTTTATCCCGCCGCTTGTGCTGGAACTGATGACCCTGGTGTTCGTTGGGGTCAGCTCAGCGGACCTGACGCTCACCGTCTCCGCGCTCACTGATTTTGAACGCCGCATCGCGATGGCGGAAGGCGGATTCAATGACCGGATGGAAGTGCTGGTGGACGACCTCTACAGGACGATGGACCGTTTCCAGCAGGCTGCTGTCTGCCGTATCAAGTCATTCCGCTATCCGAAGATCAGCCGCAAGTCTCTGGCGCAGTTCAGGACCATGATCGTGCGCCGTTTCTCACGTCATTGACTTTTTCCCGTATCCCGCTATATAATGAGCACCGGCGGTCTGATCCGCCGTCATAACACTCGGGGCAGGGTGAGATTCCCGACCGGCGGTAGATCCGGGGTCACAGTACCCGCGGAAAGTCCGCGAACCGTCAAATGCCAGACGGCCGAACCGGTGCGAATCCGGTACCGACGGTGAACAGCCGCAGACATGCGGCTGAAAGTCCGGATGGGAGAGGAGGACATATGTCTTGGTCAGTTATTGTCGAAAATGTTACCTTTGCGCTTGTAAGTCTTGCGATCATGGCGGCTTCCATTGCCGCGGCGGTGCTGTTTGAACGTGCCGCGAGACGCAGAACGGGCGGGACGGAGAGGATCCTGTCCACCCGTAAGATGGCGGTGATCGGTCTGTTTTCCGCCATCGCGGTCATCCTGTTCATCCTTGATTTTCCGGTCTTTTTCGCTCCCTTTTTCTACAAAATGGATCTTTCGGAGCTTCCGGCGCTGATCGCCGGCTTTGCCTACGGACCGGTGGCGGGCGTGCTCGTTGAGTTCTTCAAGATCCTGCTCAAGCTCGCTTTCAAGGCATCCAGCACGGCTCTGGTCGGTGAACTGGCCAATTTCGTGATCGGCGTGAGCTTTATCCTGACGGCTACCGTGCTCTATCACTTCAAAAAGACAAAGCGCAGGGCGATCCTGTCCTGTGTGGCCGGCACTCTTGTGATGACGGTGTTCGGCTCAGTGTTTAACGCGGTCTATCTGCTTCCGGCCTTTTCAAATCTGTTCCACATGCCGCTTGAGGAGATCATCGCCCTCGGCACCAAGATCAACGGCGGTATCACAGACATCACCACCTTTGTGATCCTGGCGGTCGCACCGCTCAATCTGCTCAAGGGGGCCGCGGTCTCGCTGATCACGATCCTGGTATACAAAAAACTCAGTCCGATCCTCAAGGCACACTCTGCCTGAGAGATTTCGATCCCGCTCGTTGATGATTGAGATATGGCTTTTTATGTGTTACAATAATCTATTATGAATGAGAATGATTTTACATTATCCATAGTCATTCCCTGCTACAACGAGAGGGACAATATTGAGACGATCGTGCACCGTGTCATGGATTCTCCTGTGAAGAACAAGGAGATCATTGTTGTTGATGACATGAGTACGGACGGGACACGGGAGATCCTCGAGGAAAAGATCCGGCCGCTGGTGCAGCAGATCATCTACCACGAAGTCAACGGAGGCAAGGGAGCTGCGCTGCGGACCGGCTTTAAGCATGCGACCGGAGATATCGTGATCGTTCAGGACGCGGATCAGGAGTATGATCCTCAGGAATATCCCAAGGTCTGTGCACCGATCCTCAGGGGGGAATGCGAGGTGTGCTACGGATCACGGTTCCTTCACGCGAAAGCCAAGGGCTATCTGTCCAACCGCATGGCGAACAAGGTTCTCACCTGGCTCTCCAACCGTTTTACCCATCTGCATCTCACGGATATGGAGACCTGCTACAAGGCGTTCAAACGCGAGATCATCCAGTCGATCGATATTGTGGAGCAGCGATTCGGCTTTGAGCCGGAGATCACGGCCAAGATCGCCCGGCGCGGGATCAAAGTCGTGGAAGTGCCGATCTCATATCATCCGCGTACCAATGAAGAGGGGAAAAAGATCGGTATCCGGGACGGTTTCCGCGCGATTTACTGCATCTGGCGTTACCGTAAGTGATGGATGGCGTTTTTCTCACGCATTCTGCCGAGGAGACCAGAGCTCTCGCAGAGAAACTGGCGTCGGAAGCGCAGGCAGGAGATGTTGTGGCACTGCACGGTGATCTTGGGGCAGGTAAGACGGTTTTCGCGGGAGGTTTCGCAAAGGGTCTCGGTGTGCCGTATCCGGAGGATGTGGTGAGCCCGACCTACACGCTGCTGCAGGTGCACGAGGGCGGCAGGCTTCCGCTCTACCACTTCGATGTGTACCGCCTGGAGGACGAAGAGGAGGCTGCGGAGATCGGTCTTGACGAATATCTTTTCGGTTCAGGTGTATGCCTGATCGAGTGGCCGTCCCGTGTTGAGGGACTACTGCCCGAGGCGGGTCGGATCGATGTCCGGATCAGCCGTACGGCAGGCGGCTTTGATGACAGAGAGATCACGATAAAGAAGATACAGGAATGAGACTTCTTGCGATAGAGGCATCGGGCCTCACAGCAGCCTGGGCGCTGACAGAGGATGGGAGACTGGTCGCGGAATACCGGACAGACCATTTAAAGACCCATTCCCAGACGCTCATGCCAATGCTGGACGACCTGTGCAGGATGACACAGCTGGATCCGGCGACGCTGGACGCGATCGTCGTATCCGCCGGCCCGGGCTCTTTTACGGGCCTCAGGATCGGCGCGTCGACTGCCAAGGGGATGGGATTTGCTCTGCAGATCCCGCTGGTTCCGGTTCCGACGCTTGACGCGATGGCCTGGCAGCTCTGCGGGGAGACGGGGACGATCTGTCCGATGATGGATGCCCGCCGCGGCCAGGTATACGCCGGGCTCTATTCGTTAGACGCGCCGTTCGGCGGAAATGCGGGCCGGATCGAGGATCTGCGTATCCTGCGGGAAGGCTGTGCGGCTCCGGTGGAGGAGATCCTGGAGGCGGTAAATACGATCGGGGAACCCTGTGTTTTTCTGGGGGACGGGGTGCCTGTTTATGAGGATGTAATCCGGGACAGGGCGGCTGTCCCGTGGAGGATAGCTCCTTCCTGGAAGTGCAGGCAGAGCGCAGCTGCGCTGGCGGCACTCGGAGAGCTGTATTTTCGCGCGGGCAGAACGGTCAGTGCAGACGCCTTTGTACCGGTTTATCTGCGTGCTTCGCAGGCGGAAAGAGAACGGGCAGCCGCACAGGATACGGGCGGGCTTGTTTTCCGCGCGATGGCTCCGCAGGATGCCGGGGCAGCCGCGGAACTGGAAAAGCTGTGTCTGGGGAGCGAGGCGTGGAACGAGCGGCAGCTCGAGGAGGCGGCGGATCGGAGAGACACCGTCTATGTCATGGCGGAACTGGACGGCCGCCAGATCGCGCATGCCGGGCTCAGGGCCGTGGCAGGCGAGGGTGAGATCACGGGCGTGTGTGTTCATCCGGATTTCCGCAGACAGGGGATCGGAGAGAAGCTGCTGCAAAGCCTGCTAGCCAAAAGGGCAGACGCCGGTGTCTCCGAATGCACACTTGAGGTAAGATCGCGCAACGAGGCGGCGATCAGACTGTATAATAAACTGGGTTTTCAGGCGGAAGGCGTTCGGCCGGGGTTCTATACCCAGCCGGATGATGATGCCGTTATTTACTGGCTGAGGTAGGTTTTGCTCGAAGCATGTTTACTTGGGACCGGCGGGATGATGCCACTCCCGTATCGCTTTCTCACATCGCTGATGGTCCGCTGCAACGGCGTCAGCGTACTGGTGGACTGCGGCGAGGCGACACAGATCGCCATGCGGAAAAAGGGATGGAGTCCCAAGCCGATCGACGTCATGTGCTTTACGCACTATCACGCCGATCATATCTCGGGACTTCCCGGGATGCTTCTGAGCATGGGAAACGCGGAAAAGACGACACCGCTCCTGATGATCGGCCCCAGAGGACTGGCGCGGGTCGCCGGGGCGCTCAGGACCATCACGCCGGAGCTCCCGTTTCAGATCGAGTACAGGGAGCTGTCGGAGCAGGAGGAGAGTTTTGCTGTTCCCGGGGCGGAGGCGCTGACGATCACCGCCTTCCGAGTGAACCACAATGTCGTCTGCTACGGCTACCGGTTCGATCTTTCGCGGATCGGGCGGTTTGATATGGAGGCCGCGGCGCGGCAGGGCATAGAAAAGAAATACTGGAACCGCCTGCAGCACGGTGAGACGGTCACGGACGAGACCGGTCGGACGCTGACACCGGAAATGGTACTGGGGGCACCGCGCAAGGGGCTCAGGCTCACCTACACCACGGATACGCGTCCCACGAAGAGTATCGTGGAAAACGCCAGGGGCGCCGATCTGTTTATCTGCGAGGGGATGTACGGGGAGCCGGACAAGGACGCGCAGGCGCGTGAAAAGAAGCATATGACATTTACGGAAGCCGCTGATCTGGCCAGACAGGCTGATGTAAAGGAGATGTGGCTCACGCATTACAGTCCTTCGCTGAACCGGCCGGCAGAGTTTCTGCACCGCGCCACACAGATCTTTTCGAACACGGTTGCAGCCAAGGACGGGCGCAGCATTGATCTGCGCTATGAAGGGGACGGGGAGAGTTGAAGAATTCCGGATGGCAGAAAGGCTTTATATTCCTGCTCGGATGCGCCGCGATCGCGGTGGCGGTTTATTTCGGCTATATCAACCGCAACACCTCCTCCTCGGAGGAAGTCCTCGCGATCGGTGAAGTGCAGGACATCCTGATGCTGGATCTGGATAACAATTATCCGCCCACGGCACGCGAAGTCGTGAACTGCTTCTGCCGGATCTACAAGGCGCTGTACGGTGAGAACGCTTCTGACGAGCAGATCTCGCAGATGGGGAAGATGCTGCTCAAGCTGTATGACACGGAGCTGATCAACAATCAGGTGGATTACGATCTGAGCGTCATGCAGGAGGTCAACCGGAAGAAGAAGGACGGCTATACGATCTCCACTTACCGGGTACAGAGCGCCGCGGAGACGATCACAAAGAAGATCGACGACAACGAACTGACCTACGTGGCCTGTGCTATCACGATGCGCAAGGGCTCCCAGCTCAATGCCAACGACTACATCTTTGTCCTGCGCAAGGAAGAGTCAAGCGGACGCTGGAAGATCTTTGGATGGACGGTGACCGGTGAAGACGGCTGAGGAAAGCAGCGTAACGCTCCTTGCGATCGAAAGCTCCTGTGACGAGACCGCCGCAGCCGTTGTCCGTGACGGCCGCCGGATCCTTTCCGATATCATCTATTCCCAGATCAAAACCCATACCTTATACGGCGGTGTCGTACCGGAGATCGCTTCGAGACAGCATGTAGAAAAGATCAGTATCTGCGTGCGCAGAGCACTGGATGAAGCGGGGCTGTCCCTGGCCGATATGGACGGCGTCGCCGTGACATGCGGTCCCGGCCTGGTGGGCGCGCTGCTCGTGGGTGTTTCTTTCGCGAAGGCGGCGGCGTATTCGGTGGGACTGCCGCTGATCGGCGTGCATCATATCGACGGTCATATCAGTGCGCTGTATCTGGAGAAACCGGAGCTGCAGCCGCCTTTTCTGTGCCTGGTCGCCTCGGGCGGACATTCTCATCTGGTCCTGGTCAGGGACTACGGTATCTATGAGATCCTCGGACAGACGAGGGATGACGCGGCGGGTGAAGCATTCGACAAGGTTGCGAGAGCGCTCGGCCTGCCTTATCCCGGCGGACCTTCGATCGACAGGGCGGCAGCGGAGGGGGATCCCCATGCGTATGATTTTCCGCAGGCAAAGATCGACGGCGCTTCCTATGATTTCAGTTTCAGCGGTCTCAAATCCGCGGTGCTGAACGAACTCAACCGCTGTCAGATGAGCGGGGAGAGCGTCCGGACGGCGGATATCGCCGCGTCCTTTCAGCGTGCAGTTGTTGAGGTGCTGGTGGAGCATCTGACCCGGGCAGCGGAGGAATTCGGCATGAAGACCGTGGCGATCGCGGGCGGGGTCGCGTCCAATTCCTGCCTGCGCAGGACTGCCGAAGAAGCATGCGGCGAACGGGGACTGACCTTTATCTGCCCCGGGCCCCGTCTTTGCACGGACAACGCCGCCATGATCGGATCTGCAGGATATTACGCGTACATCCGCGGCGTACGGAGCGATCTGTCCCTCAATGCCCAGCCGAATCTGCCGCTGGGGACGAGGGAGAGAAGATACCACGCGAATCTTAAAGGAGGTGTTTCCGCATGAAGACAGCAGCGGTCCTGCTCGCGGCGGGGAGCGGAAAGCGAATGGGCAGTGACGTCAGGAAGCAGTATATGCTGCTTGCCGGCAAACCGCTCATGACCTATGCGATGTATGAATTTGAAAACAGCTTTGTCGATGATCTGATCCTGGTCGTCACGCCCGGCGATGAAGAGAACGTCCGCAGGGAGATCGTAGAAAAATACGGCTTTGAAAAAGTGACAGCGATCGTGGCCGGCGGGCGCGAACGCTATCATTCCGTCTACAACGGTCTGGCGGCCGTGAAGAACGCGGAGTATATCCTGATCCATGATCTGGCCAGGCCCTTTGTCACCGAGGACATGATGCTCCGCGCGGTCAATGAGGCAATGGATACCGGCGCGGCAGTCGTCGGTGTTCCTGTTAAGGATACCATCCGGATCACGGATGAAGAGAGGATGGGTGTGGAAACGCCGGACCGGAGCCTCGTCTGGGCGGCCCAGACACCGCAGGTATTCCGCGCTTCCCTGATCCGTGAGGCATATGAAAAGCTGCACAGAGATGAGGAGATCATCCTGTCCGAGGGACATCAGATCACCGATGACGGACAGGTGGTGGAGATGTTTACCGATACGCGCGTCAAAATGGTCGAAGGGGCGTACTTCAACATCAAGGTGACGGTCCCCGAGGACCTGGCGGCCGCGGAATCTCTCCTTGCTTCCCGTGCCGATCATCGCCTCGGCGGCGAAAATGACGGTGCCATCGGCAGCACGGAGAAGTACTACGGAACGGGGGTGCGGTGATGACGTCCGCTGAGATCCGGGATGTTGTTTTCAAGGTCGTTTCCTACGTGGGGCCGTTTGTTCTGGCGATCATCGCCGATAAGCTGATCGTAAAATTTCTGAACAATACCCGTCTGCGCGGAAAACTGCACCTGATCCTGCTCAGATCCCTGATCCGTGTCGGGATCTGGGTCGGCGCGATCATCGTATCGGTCTCTTTTCTGCCCAACTATTCCAGGACCTGGGAAACGGTCATCGCTTCCTCCGGTATCCTGGCTGTTGTCCTCGGTCTTGCGGCCCAGTCGACGCTCGCCAATGTCTTTTCCGGGATCGCGATGTCGGCGACGCAGAACAGGCCCTTTGATATCGGCGACAGGATCCAGGTGGGGGACGCCGAGCCCGGCTATGTGATGGATGTCACGCTGCGCCATGTGATGGTCCGCACTTATCAGAATGAGGTGATCTACATCCCGAACTCCCTGGTCAGCAGTTCCAAGATCGTCAATTTTACCAAGATGACAGAGTATTCCTATCCGGTAGTTGTCTCCGTCGCGTACGGCACCGACCTGGAGAAAGCGATCGCCGTGATGAAGGAGGTGATCTCCTCGCACCCGAAATACGCGGGTGAAGTGGATGTTCCGGTGCTCTGCCGGGAGCTGGGGGACTCCGGGATCATGCTCCGCGGCATGATGACGACCAGGCTCTTCGGAGACAATCCCACCGCCTGTTCAGACTGCCGCATAGCGATCCACAAGCGTTTTCGCGAGGAGGGGATCGAGATCCCGTATCCGCGCATGGATGTGACGATGCGGTCATAGCATACGACAAACAAGGAGGTTAGCAGATGATCAAGCTTACGATCAACGGAAAAGTACGGGAATACGCCGAGGGGACGAGTTATGAGAAGATCGCCGAGGAGTATCAGAAGGATTATCCGGCCCGTATCGCTCTGGTGCGCCTGAACGGCAAGATCCGGGAGCTGATGCACGATGTGGAGCGGGACGGCGACCTGGAATTCCTGACACTCAAGGACAG
This sequence comes from Lachnospiraceae bacterium, assembly GCA_024687125.1. GTDB lineage: Bacteria > Bacillota > Clostridia > Lachnospirales > Lachnospiraceae > Butyrivibrio. The sequence continues at coordinate 9,650 of JAILFA010000095.1, read as the reverse complement.
CCCCGGACACAAAGCGTACGTCCGGACGGCGATCATGCTGATGATCAAGGCGTTTCGCGAAGAACTCGGCAGCAATGACGGCAAAGTCCGTGTCAAGGTGGAGTTTACGGTCGGCCACGGCTACTACTGCACGCTGCGCGGAGACGTGAGCCTTTCGGAAGATCTTCTTGCACGTGTGGAAAAGCGGATGAAGGACGATGTCGCTGCTGGGATCAGAGTGCTGAAGAAGAGCCTGCCGATCGAGGAGGCAATCTCTCTTTTCCATAAGCAGAGGATGACGGACAAGAAATCCCTGTTCCGCTATCGCAGGAGTTCCTCGGTCAATGTCTACCGCATCGGCGATCTGTGTGATTACTATTACGGCTATATGCTGCCGGATGTCTCCTATCTGACCGCTTTTTCCCTGAAAAGGTACAAGGACGGCTTCGTGCTGATCCTGCCCGACCGGAAGAAGCCGGATGTCCTGCCGGTGTTCGACGAACGGGATAATCTGTTCGCACAGCTGGAACTCAACACCCACTGGGGCGAGATGATGGGCATCGAGACGGTCGGGGATCTGAACGATCTGATCGTCCGCGGCGAGACCGAGCAGATCATCCTGGTCCAGGAGGCGCTGCAGGAGCGCCGCATCGGCGAGCTGGCCAAAAAGATCCATGACCGTGAGGGGGTCAAGTTCGTGATGATCGCCGGCCCTTCCTCTTCCGGCAAGACAACGTTTGCCAACCGCCTGTCGATCCAGCTCAGGACCTGGGGGCTCGTGCCGCACCTGATCAGTCTGGACGACTACTACAACGACCGCGACAAGGCCCCGCTCGATGAAAACGGCAAGCCGAACTTCGAGTGCCTGGAGGCGCTCAATGTCGAGGGCTTCAACCGGGATATGGTGGCTCTCCTGAAGGGCGAAGAGATCGAACTGCCGCAGTACAATTTCCTCTCCGGCAAGAGCGAGAGGAGCGGACGGATGCTGAAGCTCGGTGCGGAGGATGTCCTGGTCATCGAGGGGATCCATGGCCTGAACGACCAGATGTCCCATGCGCTTCCGGCAGAATCCAAGTTCAAGATCTACATCAGTGCGCTGACGACGCTTTCGATCGACATGCACAACCGGATCCCGACAACGGACGCCAGACTTCTCAGACGCATTGTCCGCGACGCCAGGACCCGCGGCGCGACCGCTGCCCATACGATCGGGATGTGGGACAGTGTGCGCAGAGGAGAGGAGAATTACATCTTCCCCTTCCAGGAGAGCGCGGATGAGATGTTCAATTCCGCGCAGATCTATGAACTTGCGATTCTGAAGCAGTTCGCGGAGCCGCTTTTATTCGCTGTAGAAAAAGGTACCCGGGAATACGATGAGGCCAAGCGCCTGCTGAAGTTCCTCGACTACTTTGTGGGCATGGATCAGGACGCTGTCCCGAACAATTCGATCTGCAGAGAATTTGTAGGGGGCAGCTGCTTCCGCGTATAACGGCCGCGGCAAGCAACCAGGCAGATCCCATGCTTGCATGGTGATCTGTCTGGTTATTTGCCGACCGAACGCGACGAGCATGAAGCGAAGCGGAATGCGAGTCGCGTGGCGTTATACTTGAACAATCCATGGGTTTATGGTAGTATATTTCCGTATTTTGATTGCCAACGGACAGGTGTCCGCTGACCAATAAAAAACAAGGAGGGTAAACACATGAAGAAGAGGTTACTTTCGGTTTTGCTCGCCGGAGCGATGGCGGTTTCCATGCTGACCGGCTGCGGCGGCAAGAAGGGCGGCGAGATCAAGATCTGGGTCGCAGACAATGTTGTTGATTTCACCAAGACGCAGGCGGAACAGTTCCTTGCTTCCAGCGATGACTACAAGGGCTGGACAGTTCTCGTAGAGGCAGTCGGTGAAGGCGATGCGGCCGGCAACATGATCACGGACGTAACAGCCGGTGCGGATATCTACGGCTTCGCACAGGACCAGATCGCACGTCTTGTTTCTGCAGGCGCGCTGGTCGAGGTTGAGGCTTCCAACGCTGCTAAGGTTCAGAGTGCCAACGCAGCCGGTGTTGTCAACGCTGCCAAGGTCGGTGACAAGCTCTATGCGTATCCGATGACCGCCGACAACGGCTACTTCCTGTACTATGACAAGAGTGTCGTCAAGGATCCTTCCACGCTGGAAGGCATCATCGCTGACTGTGAAGCGGCCGGCAAGAATTTCTACATGGATCTCGGCGGTTGGTATGCCACGGCGTTCTTCTTCGGAACGGGCTGCACGCTGACCTATGATACCGACAACGACGGTAACTTCACCGCCTGCAACATCGACTATGATTCCGACAAGGGTCTGGCTGCGCTCAAGGCGCTCGTCCAGATGGCTTCCTCCCCGAGCTTTGTCCAGGGTTCCTCCGCCGGTGATGCGGTCAACTACGGCGCGATCGTCGATGGTACCTGGGATGCCGGCACGATCAAGGAAGTCCTCGGCGACAACTATGCCTGCGCAAAGCTTCCTACCTTTACGGTAGACGGACAGACCTATCAGATGAGCGGCTTCAACGGCTGCAAGCTCCTGGGCGTCAAGCCGCAGGAGGATGCGGACAAGCTCGCTGTCTGCGATGCTCTTGCCGATTATCTCACCAGCGAATCTGTACAGCTTGCCCGTTACGAGGCGGTTGGCTGGGGCCCTTCCAACATCGCGGCACAGAACAGCGATGCGGTCAAGGCTGATCCTGCGCTTTCCGCTCTTGCCGAGCAGTTTGCCTACACGATCCCGCAGGGCAACTATCCGGGTGACTACTGGACGCTCGCGGAGTCTCTGCGCGACAGTATCGTCGGCGGCGAGTATAAGGGTGCCGATGACGCAACACTCAAGGCAGCTCTTGCTTCCTTCCAGAGCTCCTGCCAGAGCTACGCAAAATAAGTCATTTCTTTTCCGGCAGAGGGGGTCAGACCCCTCTGCCGGTATACTGAGCAGAACAGATTTTTCCCAGATCGATCTTTCCGGTTCGGAGGTGAACAGATGGAGAAAACAGATGTGAAAAAGAAGAAGGGTCCCGTGAGGGACTTTTTTTGTACGCTGGGCGCCGACCTGCGCGAGATCGGGACGACCTGGTCTGAGGGGGACGGAAAGACAAAGCTTTCCTTCCTGTTCTTCGGTATCGGGCCGATCATGCGCGGACGCAGGCTCCTGGGTGTGACATTCCTGGTCGTTGAGGCGGCCCTGATCGCCTTTATCGCCGGGTTCGGCTGGCAGTATTTCTCCAAGCTGGGGACACTGGGCACGGTGGAGACCAATGCGTCGAGCCGCGTGACGACCTATGGCGACAACAGCTTCCTGATCCTCTTGTTCGGCCTCCTCACGCTCTGTGCGTTCTTTGCACTGATCTTTATCTGGCGGCTGAATGTCCGCGAAAACCGCAGGGAGGAGCTGCTGCTCAAAGCCGGCAAGCATCTGCCGAGCAGCAAGTCGGATTTCGAATCACTCTTTGACTCCAATTTCGATAAGACGCTGCTTGCGCTCCCAGTGATCGGTATTTTCGTGTTCACGGTCCTGCCGATCATCTTCATGATCTGCGTGGCGTTCACCAATTACGACGCGAACCATCAGGCACCGTCCAAACTCTTTACCTGGGTGGGCTTTGAGAACTTCGCCAACCTGTTCTCCTTCGGGACGGACGGATTCGGAAGCACTTTTGCCACCGTTCTGATCTGGACACTGGTCTGGGCCTTCTTCGCTACGTTCCTGTGCTATTTCCTGGGGATCGCGGTGGCCATGCTGATCAACAAGAAGGGTATCCGCTTCAAGAAGTTCTGGCGCACGATCCTGGTCATGACCATTGCTGTTCCGCAGTTCGTGTCACTTCTGTATGTGGCCAAACTCTTTGCGGCGGACGGCCTGATCAACGGCACGCTCCTGCGGCTGGGCTGGATCAAGGAGGCGCTTCCGTTCTGGACGGATCCGATGTGGGCACGGATCACGATCATCGTGGTCAATATCTGGATCGGCATCCCGTATCTGATGCTGATCGCGACCGGACTCCTCATGAATATCCCCGAGGATCTCTATGAGAGCGCCAGGATCGACGGCGCGAGCCCCTGGCAGATGTTCCGTTCCATCACGCTTCCTTACATGCTGTTTGTTACGGGACCGTTCCTGCTCACGCAGTTTACCGGCAACCTCAACAACTTCAACGTGATCTATCTGCTGAACCAGGGCAATCCGAAGTCGATGGGACTGGTCGGCGGCGCAGGCGGTACCGACCTGCTGGTCACCTGGCTCTACAAGATGACGATCAATGATACGAACTACCGCATGGCAGCGGTCATCGGCATCATGGTGTTCATTGTTACGGCAGTCACATCTCTCGTGGTCTACAACTTCCTGCCGTCAGTCAAAGATGAGGAGGGCTTCCAGTGATGAAAGAGAAGAGATCTTCCATGAAGAGAAAACGGCTCATCGGGAACATTTTTTCCTACATTCTGCTGATCCTGATCAGTCTCATCTGGCTGTTCCCGTTCGTGGGCCTCGTGCTGAACAGCTTCCGGTCCTATAAGCCGGGGGTAGAATACGGCGGTATGGTGGATTATCTTGTCCCCAAGACTTTTTCGCTGGACAGCTACAGGTTCCTGTTCTCCGGCGAGAACAATTACGTGCAGTGGTATCTCAACACGATCATCATCGCTATCTTTACCGCGGTGCTGCAGACGATGATCGTCCTGTGCGTCTCCTATGCGCTTTCCAGGATGCGCTTTAAGGGACGTACACTGCTGATGCGTTTCTGGCTGATCCTGGGGATGTTCCCCGGCTTCCTGACGATGATCTGCCTGTATTTCCTGCTCAAGCAGATGGGGCTGACGCAGGCGGGCGCGATCCCCGGACTCATTCTGGTCTATGTCGCCAGTTCCGGTATGGGGTACTATGTCTGTAAGGGCTATTTCGACACGATCCCCAAGGCACTGGATGAAGCGGCGCGGATCGACGGTGCGTCCAGAGCGAGAGTGTTCCTTACCATGACGATCCCCATGAGCAAACCGATCATCATCTACACGGCACTCGTGGCGTTCATGGCTCCCTGGTGCGACTACGTCTTTGCTTCCTATATCGCTTTCGGCCACGACTCCAGCTACAACGTGGCAGTCGCCATGCAGCGCTGGGTATGGACCGGCGACTATCAGGGATATTTTACGAGGTTCTGCGCAGGCGGCGTGCTTGTCGCGATCCCGATCACGATCCTGTTCATGCTCCTGCAGAACTATTACGTCGAGGGTGTCACCGGCGGCGCGGTGAAGGGTTGATCCGCCGTCCGTTCTGCCCCAAAATGACATTCCGTGGTTATTCAAAAGGCCGCAGGCCGCCGGGATTGTTCCCGGCACTTGCGGCTGTTCTTCTGTTATCCTCCGGCTGCTCCGGGACGAGCACGCAGGGAAAGTCAGCCGGTGATCCGGATGTGGTCCTCGCCGATCCCTACGGAACCACCTATGAGATCTTTGTCGGCAGCTTTGCCGACAGCAACGGCGACGGGATCGGTGATCTGAACGGCATTCTCGAAAACCTGGATTATCTCAATGACGGAGATCCCGCGACCAGGGAGGATCTGGGAGTCAATGCGCTCTGGCTGACTCCGGTCTTTCCGTCTCCCACGTATCACAAATACGACGCGACGGACTATTATGCGATCGATCCGGCTTTTGGTACGCTCGCGGACTACGATGCCCTTGTTTCCGCCTGTCATGAGCGTGGTGTGCGGCTTTATCTCGATCTTGCCGTCAATCATACTTCGGTCGAGCACCCCTGGTTCACGGAGGCAGCGGCTTATCTCGGAACTCTTCCGTCGGGGCAGGACCCGGATCCCGCGGCCTGTCCTTACGTGGATTACTATGTCTTTTCCCGGGAGCAGCAGACGGGTTATGAGCCCCTCGGCGGAACGGAGTGGTATTACGAGGCCCGTTTCTGGTCGGGGATGCCGGACCTCAACCTGGACAGCGAGGCGGTCCGGAATGAACTGCGAAACATCCTGGGCTTCTGGCTGGATCGTGGCGCGGACGGCTTCAGACTTGACGCGATGACCTCGTACTACACGGATGATCATGCCCGTTCGGAGGAATTCCTGACATGGATCGCGGAGACGGTCCATCAGAAAAAGCCGGGTTCCTATCTGGTGGGCGAAGCATGGGAGAATCAGGACGCTTATGCTGTTTTCTACAAAAGCGGGATCGATTCTCTTTTTGATTTTGCATTTGCCGGTCAGGAGGGTGTGATCGCGCAGGCTGTGCGCAGCGGGAAAAACGGTCGCAGATACGTGGACCGTATGATCGAGGAGGAGGAGCTGTACGCCTCCATGAGCGGCCGGTATATCAACGCGCCGTTCTATACGAATCATGATATGGCCCGCAGCTATGGCTATTACGCGAAGGATACGCAGAACCGCGTTAAGCTTGCCATGGCGCTGAATCTTCTGCAGACGGGCAATGCTTTTGTGTATTACGGCGAGGAACTCGGCATGCGCGGTTCCGGAAAAGACGAGAACAAGCGGGCTCCATTTCCGTGGAAGGACGCGGCGGTGCAGGGAGCAGAAGGGGAAGCAGACGCAGGTGCGGCTGAAGGCACAGCCGGAGGCGCGGACGGGGGATATCTCTGTGCGGGCCCGGCGGATATGGAAAGCTTTGACTATAAACCCTGCGGGACGCTGGAGGAGCAGAAAAAGGATGAGCAGTCTGTCTACAATTTCTGCCGGGAAATGATCCATCTGCGTGCGCGTCACCCGCTGATCGCCCGCGGCAGGACCGTGCTGCCTTCAGAGACGGTCATTGCGGCCGCGGAACTGGAGAGATGTCCGCAGATAGCTCTGTTTATCAGGCAGGATTCCGCTGATCCGTCGAAGCAGCTTCTGATCGCGGTCAACACAGGGGCGGAGCAGCAGGAGATCGGTCTTTTGCAGGATCAGGGGCATGCCTGGTCGCTGTCGGAGTCCCTTACGACGGGTACGGATCACGCAGAACTCGATAAGGGCGGCACACTTCGCCTGCCGGGTTACGCGATCGCGGTGCTGGAATGATCGCGGGAAGCAGTCGTAGAGAAAAAAAGCCATAGACAAGGAGCCACAGGAAAGGAGCCACAGGCAAGGAGCCAGATTCGGCATCGCCAGCCGATTTGGCTCTTTTTCATCCGGACTTGACCAATGGAGAGAAACCATTTGTGCGAAAATAAGTGAAAAGTGTGGAATACGCCCAAGTTTTCAGAGCACAGAAGAAAAATCTGGGCGAAAATGAGTGAAAAGTGTGGAATACGCCCATATGGCTCCTGCGGGGAGGATACGCAGTCCTGGGAGCAGCCGTTTCTTGACAAACCGCCGGGATTTGGGTACATTTCATTAAGAGCGGGACAGACGATCGCGCCGGAATCTCCGGTGAGGAAAGTCCGGGCTTCACAGGGCAGGATGCCGGATAACGTCCGGCGGAGGCGACTCCCGGGACAGTGCAACAGAAAACTACCGCCACGAAAGAGGTAAGGGTGAAAAGGCGAGGTAAGAGCTCACCGTACAGCTGGTAACAGCTGCAGCCGTGTAAACCCCATCCGAAGCAAGACCAGAACGCACGATACAGGGCGGCCCGTCCTTCGTGCAGGTAGGTCGCTTGAGACCGTCGGTAACGGCGGTACCAGATAGATGATCGTCCGCGACAGAACCCGGCTTACAGTCCCGCTCTTTTTTTTGCAGTTCTTGCGTAAAAGTTTCCGATTCTTTTGAATAACAGCTGTTATTAATGACAACCATTCCCTTTTGAATTACAATTTAATATGTCGCAATTTTCTGATGAACGCATATCATGAGTCGTTTTCAGGCATTTGAAAGGGGGATGAACATGGAGCTTCGAACCGCTTCTTCGCCGAAGGACGCGAAGTATTACACGACCGAGCGTCTGCGCGAGGAGTATCTGATCGATGATCTGTTCCGACAGGGTGAGATCAAACTGGTCTACAGCCATATTGACCGCATCATCACAGGAAGTGCAGTACCGGCAGGCAGTGAGCTGAAGCTGACCGCGGGCGAGGAACTGAGGGCAAAATATTTCTGCGACCGCAGGGAACTCGGTGTCATCAATATCGGCGGTGAAGGAACCGTCACGACCGATGGGAAGACCTGGACGGTCGGACCCAAAGAGGGAATGTATATCGGTATGGGGACCAGGGAGATCTCCTTTGCCAGCAAGGATCCCGCCGCTCCCGCAAAGTTTTATCTGAACAGCGCACCGGCTCATCGGACATGGCCGACGGTGCTGATCCGCCGCGAAGGGACGCCCTCTGAGGATGTCGTGATCATCAAGGACGAGAACAAAAAGGAGCTTGGCTGTCTGGAAGAGGCCAATCACCGCGTCATCAACAAGTATATCCTGCCCGGCCAGGTGCAGAGCTGCCAGCTGGAGATGGGGATGACCGAGTTAAAGCCCGGCAGCGTCTGGAATACGATGCCCTGTCATACGCATGACCGGCGCATGGAGGTCTATCTGTATTTCAATATGCCCGACGACGCTTTTGTCATGCATTTCATGGGAGAGCCGACACAGACGCGCCATATCGTCATGCGCAACGAGCAGGCGGTGATCTCGCCGAGCTGGTCGATCCATTCCGGGTGCGGGACACAGGCATATACCTTTATCTGGGGCATGGTCGGCGAGAATCAGGATTTCGACGACATGGACGATGTCGCAATGAAGGATGTTCTATAACAGCCGGAAATGAGGCTGTATCACAGTAAACCATCAATCATCGGGAGGGGAAAATGGAAGATTTTCTGCAGAAGTTTTCATTGAAGGGCAAGACTGCGTGGGTGACCGGCGCTTCCTACGGACTGGGTCTCGCGTACGCAACAGCCTTTGCCCAGAGCGGCGCGAAGATCGTCTTTAACGACATCAAGCAGGAACTCGTGGACCGCGGTCTCGAGGAGTATAAGAAGCTCAGGATCGATGCCTACGGCGCGGTCTGTGATGTCACCAAAGAGGATCAGGTGCAGGAATTCGTCAAAAAGGCAGAGGCGGAAAAGGGGCCGATCGACATCCTGGTCAACAACGCCGGCATCATCAAGCGAATCCCGATGCACGATATGTCCGTGGAGGATTGGAAGCTGGTCGTCGACATCGACCTGACCGGTCCGTTCATCTGCTCCAAGGCAGTGCTTCCCGGCATGATGGAGCGCAGATCCGGCAAGATCATCAATGCCTGCTCGATGATGAGCGAGTTCGGACGGGAGACCGTTTCCGCCTATGCGGCGGCCAAGGGCGGACTCAAGATGCTCACAAGGAACATCTGCTCCGAGTACGGACAGTACAACATCCAGTGCAACGCGATCGGTCCCGGCTACATCGCGACGCCGCAGACAAGGCCGCTGCGCGAGAAGCAGCCCGACGGTTCGATGCATCCCTTTGACCGTTTTATCCGTTCCAAGACACCGGCGCAGCGCTGGGGACGCACGGAGGACCTGATGGGCCTGGCGGTGTTTCTTGCTTCTCCCGCCTCCGATTTCATCAACGGTCAGGTTGTCTACATCGACGGCGGTATCTCGGCCTATATCGGCCAGGATCCGGGCAATCTCGATCCGAGCAAGTTCCAGGATGAGGAAGAGGAAGATATCGTCACGAAGGAGTAAGCGTTTCGCTTAAGGAGAATCATAATGGATAAGATC